>NZ_JBEOWK010000025.1:0-136635 GCF_040295985.1 Streptosporangium sp. NPDC002524
GGGCGGGACCCGCAGCTCCAGCAGCACCTCCTCGCCGGGCGGCACCGCCCACCAGCCGGGCGCCTCGGCGGTGATCCGCGCGCTCCCGTACTCGTCCATCGGCTTGCGTACGGCCTCGGCCCGCGCGCCGGCCGCCACCCCCTCGACGAGCGCGGACACGGTGGGCCCGCCGGTGAGGTCCGGCCAGTCCAGCTCGACGGCGCTCGGCTCGGCCTGCGAGGCCGCGAGCTCGGCGACCAGCGAGGCCAGCGCGTCGAGAGCGTCCGGCGCGCCCGGCGTGTCCTTCGCCGCGGGGGAACCCGGGCCGGGCAGGTCCACGGTGACCCAGCGGCGGTCGGCGGGGACCGGGTGGAGGCGGAAGGTGGCCTCGGTGATGACGCCGAGCGTGCCGTACGAGCCGGTGAAGAGCTTGCCCAGGTCGTAGCCCGCGACGTTCTTGACGACGTTGCCGCCCGAGGTGGCGACCGTGCCGTCGGCGAGCACGACCGTGATGCCGATCAGCAGGTCGCGGGCGGTGCCGTAGCGGAACCTGCGGGGTCCGGCGACCGCGGTGGCGAGCGTGCCGCCGACCGTCCCGGCGCCCAGGGGGGTGTCCAGGGCCAGCTCCTGCCGCGACCGCGCGAGCGTGGAACCGAGGACGTCGAGGGGGAGTCCCGCGCCGACCCGTGCCACGAGGTCGCCCGAGGAGTGCTCGACCGCCGTTCCGTCCCCGAGGAGCAGGCAGCAGGTGTCGATCAGCAGGTCGCACCGTTCGGGGGGATTGCCCCAGCCGAGCTTGGTGCCGTCTCCCACCGGGACCACGGCCAGGTCGTGCGCGGCCGAGACGCGCATCAGCGCGGCGACCTCCCCGGTGTTCTCCGGCAGGGCCACCCAGCGCGGCGGGACCCCGCCCACCGCGTCGTCGGCGGTCGCCTCCCTGATCGTCACGCCCGTCCCGCGCAGTGCCTCCAGAGGCGCTTCCAAAAGGGCTCCCATCAGAACTGCTCCGCCTGTCCCGACTCGACCAGCGGGTGCACGCCCTTGCGGACCCCGGGGACCTCGCCGCACAGCCGGGGGGTCGGGAAGATCTTGCCCGGGTTCGACAGGCCGTGGGGGTCGAAGGCGCAGCGCACCAGCTGCATGGTGTTGAGATCGTCTTCCGAGAACATTTTCGGCATATATCTGGACTTGTCCACGCCGACGCCGTGTTCGCCGGTGATGGACCCGCCGTGCTCGATGCACAGGTCGAGGATCTTCCCCGAGACGATCTCCGCCCGCTCGCCCGCGCCCGGCTCCGCGTCGTCGAACAGCACCAGCGGGTGCAGGTTGCCGTCACCGGCGTGGAAGACGTTCGCCACCCTGATGCCGTACTCGCGGGAGAGGGCGTCGATGCTCGCCAGCACCCCGGGCAGCGCGGTCCGGGGGACGACGCCGTCCTGGACGATGTAGGCGGGGCTGATCCGGCCCACCGCGGCGAACGCCGACTTGCGGCCCCGCCAGATCGCGGCCCGCTCCGCCGGGTCGTCGGCGACCCGTATCTCGAACGCGCCGCTCTCCCGGCAGAGCCGCGTCACCTCGTCGAACTGGTGCGCGACCTCCTCGGCGGGGCCGTCCAGCTCCACGATGAGCACCGCCCCCGCGCCCTCGGGGTAGGCGCACGCCACCGCGGCCTCGGCCGCCTCGACGGCGAGGGCGTCCATCATCTCGATCGCCGCGGGCACGATGCCGCCGCCGATGATCGCCGACACCGCCTGCCCGCCCCGCTCGATGTCCTCGAACGCCGCGAGCAGCGTCGTGACGGACTCGGGCAGCCTGCTCAGCCGTACGACGACCTTGGTCGCGATGCCGAGGGTGCCCTCCGAGCCGACGAACGCGCCCAGCAGGTCGTAGCCGGGGTCGGTGTCGGAGAGCTCGACGATGTCGCCGTCGGGGGTGACGATCTCCAGGCCGACCACGTGGTTGACGGTGAAGCCGTACTTCAGGCAGTGCGCGCCGCCGGAGTTCTCCGCCACGTTGCCGCCGATCGTGCAGACCTGCTGGCTGGAGGGGTCGGGCGCGTAGTAGCGGCCCAGGTCGCGGACGGCCTCGGTGATCGCCAGGTTGGTGACCCCCGGCTCCACGACGGCCCGCCGGTTGGGCAGGTCGACGGAGAGGATCCGGCGCATCTTCGAGGTCACGACCAGCACCCCGTCGGCCCGGGGCAGGGCGCCGCCCGACAGCCCCGTCCCGGCGCCCCTGGCCACGAACGGCAGGCCGAACTCGTTGCAGATCCGCACCACGGCCGCGACCTGCTCGGCGTTCGAAGGCAGCACCACGACGCCGGGGGTGACCCGGTGGTGGGTCAGGCCGTCACACTCGTAGGTGCGCAGCCGTACGGGATCGGTGATGACCGACCCGGGGCCGAGGAGTTCCTCGAACCTGCGGGCCGGCTCGTCCAGGGTCTTCGTCGGCATCGTTCCTCCTCCGGCGTGCGCGGGGTGCGCGGCGTGCCCGGCGGTCCGGTGCCGCCGGTGCCCGCCGGCCTCCGTCGGCCGATCGAGGACGTCAGCCGCGGCAGCCGTGTCAGCTGGGTCATCCTCGTCTCGAATTGTCGCTCAGCGCGGCGGCGCCGGCGTTCCTGCCGTGCCTGGGGCCGTCGTCCACGAGACCGGCGAATCGGGGCTCACCGGCCGTGCGCTGCGACGCCCGGCAGTCGGGGGAGGGCGGCGTGCGCGCGGGGCCCGGCGGGGAGTGGCGGATGCGCAGGTGGAGCCGGCCCTTGATCATCGTGATCAGGACGCCCCTGGCCCAGCCCTCGTCCGCGGTCTTGCGCGCGTAGAACTCCCTGGTCGCCCTGTTGTCCAGCATATCCAGCAGGACGATGTGGTGACCCCAGGGAATCGGCCGCGCCGTCTGCGGGATGGAGTCGGGCCAGGCCGCCGCGAAGGCCCTCATGTAGAGGAGGTTGGTCCGCGAGTAGCCCATCGCCTCGGGGAACGCGCCGCGCAGGTCCGCCGAGAGCCGGGGCACCGCCCTCCTGCCCCACTCCTCGTCCGGCTGCCGGTCGAGGATGTGGCGGCCGATCCGCCAGTACTGCCGGATCAGCTCGGTGTCGGTGGTGAGCAGCGCCACCCGCCCCCTGCTGCCGATGATCTCGCGCTTGACGGCGTCGAGCAGTGCCGCGTACTCGCTCTGATCGGCTCCTTCGCCGTTCCTGTCATCGCTCATGCACGCAAAGTATCCACTCGGCCCGGCCTCCGCATCCGCCCTCGGCGACCACCTGGAGTGAGGAATCCCCGCCAGGGGATGAGGATTCCTCACCGTCGGCATGGTCATGTCACGGCATACGCGCATACGCCGGGAGAGTAAGGAACTCCGCGAAGTCGTCGTCCAGGGCGACTTCCTTGAACAAGGCGGTGGCCTGACCGTAGAGGGCCTCGTCGTAACCGGGCTCCGCCTCGATCTTGGCGAGCTCCTCGTCGATGATCTTCTCGACCAGCTCCCTGGTCACCACGGCGCCGGTGTCGGCGAGCTCGATGCCGTTGTGGATCCACTGCCAGATCTGGGAACGGGAGATCTCGGCGGTCGCCGCGTCCTCCATCAGGTTGTGGATCGCCACCGCGCCCAGCCCGCCCATCCAGGCGGCCAGGTAGCGCAGCGCCACGTCCACGTTGTTGCGCAGTCCCGCCTCGGTGATGTCGCCGGGGGTCTTGGAGACCGCGAGCAGGTCGGCGGCGGAGACGGAGACGTCCTCGCGCAGGCGGTGCAGCTGGTTCGGCCGGTCCTCCAGGACGGCGTCGAAGACGTCGCGGCAGATCGGCACGAGGTCGGGGTGCGCCACCCACGAGCCGTCGAACCCGTCGCCGGACTCGCGGGTCTTGTCGGCGGTGACCTTCTCCAGGGCGACCTTGTTGACCTCGGGGTCGCGGCGCGAGGGGATGAACGCGGCCATCCCGCCGATGGCGTGGGCCCCGCGCCGGTGACAGGTTCTGACCAGCAGCTCGGTGTAGGCGCGCATGAACGGGGCGGTCATCGTCACGGCGTTGCGCTCGGGCAGCAGGAACTCGCGGCCCCGGGTGCGGAACTTCTTGATCACGCTGAAGAGGTAGTCCCAGCGGCCCGCGTTGAGGCCCGCGGAGTGGTCGCGCAGCTCGTAGAGGATCTCCTCCATCTCGAACGCGGCCGGGTAGGTCTCGATGAGCACCGTCGCCCGGATCGTCCCTCGGGGGATCTCCAGCAGCTCCTGGGCCCTGACGAAGACGTCGTTCCAGAGGCGGGCCTCCAGGTGCGACTCGATCTTCGGCAGGTAGAAGTAGGGGCCCTTGCCCTTGGCCATCTGCCGCCGCGCCGAGTGGAAGAAGTAGAGGCCGAAGTCGACCAGGGAGGCCGAGAACGGCCTGCCGCCGAGGGTGAGGTGCTTCTCGTCCAGGTGCCAGCCGCGGGGCCGGACCACGACGGTGGCCAGCTCGCTGTCCGGCTTGAGGGCGTAGCTCTTCTCCCCGGCGGAGAAGTCGAGGGTCCGGTCGAGCGCGTCACGCAGGTTGAGCTGCCCGCTGATGGTGTTCTCCCAGGTGGGAGCGTTGGCGTCCTCGAAGTCCGCCAGCCAGACCTTGGCACCCGAGTTCAACGCGTTGATCGTCATCTTCCGGTCGACGGGGCCGGTGATCTCCACGCGGCGGTCCACCAGCCCGGGCGCGGGCGGGGCGACGTGCCACTCGGACTCGCGCACGTGCCTGGTCTCGGGCAGGAAGTCGAGGGTGCCGCCCGCCGACAGCTCCGCCTGGCGGGTCTGGCGGGCCTCCAGCAGTTCCAGGCGCCGGCCGTCGAACTCACGCTGGAGGGTGGCCACGAAGGCCAGAGCCTCCGGCGTGAGGATCTCGTCGAAGCGGTCCCGGATGGGGCCGCCGATCTCCACACCGTCCATGGGTCCTCTTTCCCTAAAGCTTTCCGCATGCTGGAAAAGTAATTCTGAATTGTGGAATCGACGCTACTTGAGGGGCGGTCAGGGGTCAAAGGCAGGGTCCTCCTCAGGGCTCGCTCGGGGAGTTCCCCGATGATCTGGGAGGCTGACTCGGCCACAGTGAGGTCAGCACCCTCGGCAGAGGGGGAGAACGGACCGGTCGCACATGGGAAGCGAAGACTTCCCGGGAAAACGAGGATTGAGCGTATGAGGAAGAACATGCTCGTCGCCGGGGCGGTCGTGGGGTCGATGTTCGTGCTCTCGGGCTGCGACTTCGCCCTCGACTTCCGTGAGCGGCAGCAGGACGTCGTCTCCTACGACGTCACCGCCAAGCTGACGGCCCTGGACGTCTCCACCGGTTCCGGCGACATCGTGGTCACCGAGTCGGACCGGCCCGCCGTCCACGTGACCGAGACCATCCACTGGCGCGGCGACAAGCCCACGCCCACGCACCCGGTGGAGGGCGGCACGCTCACCCTGCGCGACGAGTGCCGGGACAACTGCTCGGTCGACTACAAGGTCGAGATCCCGAAGGGCCTCACGACCAAGCTCGACACCGGCTCGGGCACCATCACGATGCGCGGTCTGACCGGGCAGGTGAACGCCATGAGCGGCTCCGGCGACATCGAGGCCGGCGGTCTCACCGCCAAGCGGTTCGCCGCCGAGACCGGCTCGGGCGACATCGAGGCGAGGTTCTCCGCCGCGCCCGACGGGGTGGAGATCGAGGCCGGGAGCGGCGACGTCGTCGCGTACCTGCCCCGGGGAGGGTACGACGTCACCGCCGAGACCGGCTCCGGCGACGAGACCGTGGAGGTGACCAAGGACCCCGCCTCGCCCCGCAAGGTCACGTTGAAGACCGGTTCCGGTGACGCCGAGGTCCTGCTGCCCTGACGCCGAGCCCCGTACGGAGCACGCGGGCCGCGCGGGCGGCGTCGCCCGGCCCGGGACGGCACCCCGATCAGGGCGGGTCCCTGGGCGTGTCCTCGTCCCGTGGGGACGAAGTGGTGATAACCAGGTGATGGCGTAGAGGTTCCCGTGGCACCATCGAGGGGAAGAGACCCGGGGTGTTCGGGCGTTCACTCATATGAGAAGAACACGTGAGCACCAACCATCTGAATGGAGCGACGACATAGACACTCGTGAGCCGCTGGACATCGACCGATTCGACGACCTGCTCGACAACGGCGAGATGGACCTGGCCGAGCGCCAGGCACTCCGCCGGGTGGCGGGCCTCTCCACGGAGCTGGAAGACGTCACCGAGGTCGAATACCGCCAGCTGCGGCTTGAGCGGGTCGTCCTGGTCGGCGTCTGGACCTCCGGAACGGTGACCGACGCCGAAAACTCCCTCCTGGAGCTGAAGCTCCTCGCCGAGACCGCGGGTTCGGAAGTGCTGGAGGGGCTGATCCAGCGCAGGCAGAAGCCCGACACCGCGACCTACATCGGCTCCGGCAAGGCGCAGGAGCTCGCCGACATCGTCTCCGCCACCGGTGCCGACACCGTGGTCTGCGACGGAGAGCTGAGCCCCGGCCAGCTCCGCCAGCTGGAGGAGATCGTCAAGGTCAAGGTCATCGACCGGACCATGCTGATCCTCGACATCTTCGCCCAGCACGCCAAGAGCCGCGAGGGCAAGGCGCAGGTCGAGCTCGCGCAGCTCAACTACCTGCTGCCGCGCCTGCGAGGCTGGGGTGGCAACCTGTCGCGCCAGGTCGGCGGCCGTGCCGCGGGCGGCGTCGGCATGGGCGGCCGCGGTCCCGGTGAGACCAAGATCGAGCTGGACCGCCGCCGGATCCGCGAGCGGATGGCCAAGCTGCGCCGCCAGATCGGCGGGATGACCACCGCCCGCGAGACCAAGCGCTCGCGGCGCACGCAGCGCGAGGTCCCCGCCGTGGCCATCGCCGGATACACCAACGCGGGCAAGTCCTCGCTGCTGAACCGGCTGACCGGCGCGGGGGTGCTGGTCGAGGACTCCCTGTTCGCCACGCTCGACCCGACGGTCCGCAGGGCGCACACGCCCGACGGCCGCCTGTTCACGCTGGCCGACACCGTCGGGTTCGTCCGGCACCTGCCGCACCAGCTCGTCGAGGCGTTCCGCTCCACGCTGGAGGAGGTCGGCGACGCCGACCTGATCCTGCACGTGGTCGACGGCTCGCACCCCGACCCCGAGTCGCAGCTCGCGGCGGTGCGCGAGGTGATCGGCGACATCGAGGGCGCCCGCGACATCCCCGAGATCGTGGTCATCAACAAGGCCGACGCCGCCGACCCGGTGGTGCTGGCCCAGCTGACCGCGAAGGAGAACCACACCGTCGTGGTCTCGGCCCGCACCGGCGCCGGGCTCGACGAGCTGAGGGCCGTGATCGAGCGGGAGCTGCCCCGCTTCGACCAGGAGGTCAGGCTCCTCGTGCCGTACGAGCGCGGCGACCTGATCTCCAGGGCGCACAAGGAGGGCGAGGTCCTCGGTGTCGAGCACACCGGCGACGGCACCGTCCTGCACGCCAGGGTCCTGCCCGGCCTCTTCGCCGAGCTGGAGAGGACCGCGAAGCCGGTCGAGACCGCCGTCTGACCCGCCCTTCCGAAGCGCCGTACCCGCCCCCTCCGGGATGGTACGGCGCTTCGGCACCGCCCCGGAGGGCCTCAGCGGCCCGTCTCGTGCTCTCGTCGGAACATCACCAGCGCCACGTCGTCCTCCCTGGCGCCGAACCGCTCGATCAGCCGGTCGCAGAAGACCTCCAGGTCCTCCTTCACCTGCTCCGCCAGGTGCCGTACGATCTCCAGGCTCTCGTCGAGCAGCTTGTCGCGGTCCTCGATCAGCCCGTCGGTGAACATCAGCACCGAGCTTCCCTCGGGGACGTTCACCCGGTCGACCCGGTAGGTCTCCTCGGCCACCCCCAGCAGGAGGTTGCCCAGGCGGTGGTAGCGGGCGAGGCCGTCCGCGATGAAGAGGGGCGGGATGTGCCCCGCGTTCGAGATCTCCATCTCCCCGGTCGCCGGGTCGAGCAGGAGCAGGCACACGGTGGCGGTCATGCCGGGGTGGTAGCGCCGCAGCACCTCGTTGAGCAGCGCCATCGACGCGCCGAGGTCCGAGGTGCCGATGACGGAGGCGCGCAGCGCGTGGCGCAGCTCCGCCATGACGGTGGCGGCCAGCAGCGAGTGTCCCTGCACGTCGCCGATGGCGATGAGCACCCGGTGGCCCAGCCGCAGGACCTCGTAGAAGTCGCCGCCGACCTCGACGTTGTCGACCGCCGGCTGGTAGCGCCAGCTGATCGCGACCCCGGGGGTCTCGGGGATCCTCGCCGGCAGCAGGCTGCGCTGCAGGGTGAGGGCGATCGCGTGCTCCTCGGCGTACGCCCGCAGCGCGTCCACGGCGAGGGCGAGCGCCTGGCCGAGCTGGCGCAGCACGTTGGACTCGTCGGCGTCGAGCGGCGGCGCCCCCTCCACCCCGAGGTAGACGGGGGGCCTGCCCAGCTTGGTGCGGCAGAGCACGGCGGAGACGTCGCCGCTGAGCGTCGCGTCGGGCATCAGCTCCAGCCACTCGGCGACTGGCACCGGGAAGACCTGGGTGCCCGCGGCGGCGCCCAGCGACATCGCGCTCAGCCGGGGCAGCGTGTCCGGTGCCGCGATCTTGGCGACGGCGTCCTCCGGGGGGTAGGCGGAGAACCTGCGGGTCCGGCCGTCGGGGGGCAGGGCGAGCGTGCCCGCCTGCCTGCCCAGGATCCGCGAGGTTCCCTCGACGGCCGTGGAGAGGAGCTCGTCGAACGTCTCGGCCGAGTTCATCGAGAGCGTGACCTCGGTGAGGGCGGCGAGCCGCATCGCCATCAGCTCGGCCCGCTGCCGGGCGCGGTAGTAGCGCAGCGTGGCCTCGACCGTCGCGGCGAACTCGTCGGGCTCGACCGGTTCGGCCAGGTAGGCGTCGGCCCCGCGTTCGAGCCCGTGCGCCCGGTCGGCCGGGGTGATCGCCGCCCCGGAGATCTGGATGACCGGGATGGAGGACGTCGCCGGGTCCGCCTTGATCTGCTCGCAGACCTCGTAGCCGCTGATGTCGGGCAGCCGTACGTCCAGGACGACGAGGTCCGGCCGGAGCTCCCTGACCTTGACGAGCGCCTCCATGCCGCCGGTGGCCTGCACGACCTGGTGCCCCGAGCGCCGCAGCCAGCTCGACAGGATGTACAGCTTGGTCGGGGTGTCGTCCACGACCAGCACCGTCGCGCCGCCGCTACTCATCGACGGGTCCGAGGGCGCTTCTGATCGCCTCCAGCAGGGTGTCGCGGCGGAGCCCCTGCTTTGAGATCATCATGTGTGCCCTCTCGGGGACCTGGCGCGACGTGGCGACGGTCACGACGATCACCGGAACCCCCCGCAGCCGTTCGTCGTCCGACATCCGCAGCATCAGCGCGGTGCCGTCGAGGCGCGGCATCAGCAGGTCCACCAGCGCGAGGTCGGGCGGGGTGGCCGTCATCATCTGCAGCGCCATCAGCCCGTCGGAGGCCTCGTCGATGTGCGCGGCGAACCCGGTGAGCATCCGGCGTACGCCGGCGCGGAACTCCTCGTCGTCGTCCACGACGAGCACCCGGCCGACCACGGGAGCCCCGTCGTACCGGTAGGGCAGTCTCAGGGTGGCCGTGGTGCCGGACCCGGCGACGCTGGACAGGTGCAGCGCGCCGCCCAGCGCCTCCGCCAGCCGCCGGGCGTACGGCAGGCCGAGCCCGGTCCCCTTGCTCCGCACCTGGATCGGCCCGGGAACCTGGAAGAACTCCTCGAAGACGCGTTCCAGATGCTCCTCGGGCACGCCGATCCCCGTGTCGGTCACGGTGAAGACCAGGTCGTGGGTGGCCGCGTCGAGGTTCGCCTCCAGTTTGACCTCGCCGTGCTCGGTGAACTTCAGCCCGTTGGAGAGCAGGTTGCGCAGGATCCGGGTGAGCATCATCTCGTCCACCAGCATCTCCTGCGGCGCCTGCGAGACCTCCACCGTGAGTGTCACCCCGTCGTTGCCGGTGGTGGGGTGCAGCGTCATGCGCAGCCGTTCGGCCAGGGCCACCAGGTCGACCATGGAGGGCTGGGGGTCGAGCCTGCCCGCCTCGGCCTTCGCCATGTCGAGCAGCTCGCTCACCAGCGACAGCAGCGTCTCCGCGGAGGAGCCGATGAGGTTGATCTGGTGGAGCTGCTCGGGGACCAGCGGATCCCCGCCGGGGCCCACCAGCAGCCGGACCAGGCCGATGATCGAGTTGAGGGGGGTGCGCAGCTCGTGGCTGACGGTGGCCCAGAACCTGTTCTTGGCGTCGCTCGCCGCCCGGAGCTGCGCGGACTTCTCGTCCAGCTCCGCGTAGAGCGCCACGACGCCGCGGTTGGTCTCCTCCAGCTCCTCGGACAGCTGGTTGTAGAGCGCCAGCACCCCCTGGTTGGTCTCCTGCAGCTCGGTGTTGAGCTGCAGGACCTCCTCCAGGGTCTCCGCGAGGTCGCGGTTCTGCCTGCGCAGCTCGTCGAGCGCGGTGGTGGGCGCCGAGCCGGCGATCCTGGCGCGGATCTCCTCTGCCGAGAGTCTCGGCTTGCGGCCCTGCGGGAGCCGTTTGACCATGCTTATTCTTCCCTCGGCGGGATCGAACTCAATGCGGTCGACGAGACGCCCCGCCAGCGTCACGCCGTCCGACGAACGGAAGTCGGTCTTCGCCGAGAAGCCGACGGCGACGAGCAGGGCGTCCCGCTCCAGCCGGAAGGAGACGGAGACGTCGGTGCCCGCCTCGACGAACTCCCTGCCGATCTCGCTCAGCGCGGTGGCCACCCGGATCTGGTCCTGGGCCTCCAGTCCCACGCTCTCCGCCACCTCGCGGCCCAGCTTGCGCATGGCGAAGACGTCCTGGTCGTCCCGGACGTGGATCCGGACCAGCTCGTCCCCGGTCATGCGCCCGGCCTCACGGCGACCACGCAGGCGTCGTCCCTGCGGGTCCCGGCGTCGCGCAGCAGCGTGCCGGCGACGACGGAGGGGAGGCGCGTGACGAGCCCGGGGTAGGAGGTGATGTCCCAGCGTTCGGTCAGGCCGTCGGAGTGGAGCAGGACGACGCCGTGCCGCGGCAGGGCGTACTCGTACTGGCGCAGGGTCCTGGCCTTGTGCCCGGCGATGCCCGGGACGGAGATCATCCCCTGGCGGCCGTCGTTGTGGGCGATCCAGGCGGAGACGTTGCCGAGGCCGGCGAAGCTCACCGTCCCCGCGGAGCCGTCGACGCGGGCCACGGCGACCGCGCCGCCCCTGGTGTGGCCGAGGCCGGTGTGGATGCGCTCCAGGACGGTGACCGGGGCGAGGTCCGCGTACCGCAGGAACAGCCGTACCGCCTCCTGGGAGGCCTGCGCGGCCGCGGGGCCGTGGCCCAGGCCGTCGCAGAGCATCACGGTCGTGACGGCGCCCTCCTCGGTGATCACGAACGCGTCGCCGCAGACGGTCTCGTCGCCGATCGGGCGGGTCAGGCCGCTCACCCGGGACGGGGGGCGCGGGGCGCCCTGCGCGACGAAGTACATGCCGAGCACGGTGCCCCGGCTGGGGATGGAGTGGACCTCGTAGCCGCTGGCCATCCGGGCGATGCCGCCCAGCCCGATGCCGAGCGTGCCGGCGGTGGAGTAGCCGTCGCGCAGGGCGCGCGAGACGTCCTGCATGCCCGGCCCCCGGTCGATCGCGAGGACCTCCACGGCCGACTCCAGCTCCGGATGCGGGCGGATCAGCATGACCCCCTCGGTCGCGTGCTTGACCAGGTTCGAGGCGGCCTCGCTCACCGCGACGGCGACCCGCCCGGTGTCCTCCTCACTGAACCCGCGGACCTCCGCGAGCGTCACGGCGCTGCGGCGAAGGGCACCGATCGCGCTGGCGTCCTCCGCCCGCACCCAGGTGTCGCGCTGGGAGTGGATCAGCGCGCCCATTTCGTCACCGTGATCAACGTGCCCTCACCGGGAGTCGATTCAAGGTCGAACTCGTCGACCAGGCGGCGGGAACCGCTGAGGCCGAGGCCGAGGCCCCCGCCGGTGGTCCAGCCGTCGGTCAGCGCCTGGTCGATGTCCGGGATGCCGGGCCCGTTGTCGCTGAAGACCATCCGCAGGCCCTTCCGCATGCCCTTGTGGACGACCTCGACACGCACCTGCCCGCCTCCCGCGTAGACCAGGGCGTTGCGGGCCAGCTCGCTGGCCGCGGTCACCACCTTGGTCTGGTCGACCAGGGACAGGCCCACGTTCACGGCGACGGTCCTGACGTGCTGGCGGACCAGCACGACGTCGCCGTTGACGTTGATGGGCAACTCCTCCGCGGTCGTCACCAGGCGGCCGTGGAGTGCTGGGAGCCTTCGATCTGGTTCAGCAGCGCGACGCCCTTCTCTAGGTTGAGCGCCGTGCGCACGCCGCCGAGGGAGAGGCCGAGCTCGACAAGGGTGATCGCCACCGCCGGTCGCATGCCGACGACGATCGTCTCGGCGTCGAGCATGCGGGAGATCGCCGCGATGGTGGCCAGCATCCGGCCGATGAAGGAGTCGACGATCTCCACGGCGGTGATGTCGATGATCACCCCTCGCGCGCCGGTCTCGACGACCCTCTCCGAGAGGTCCTCCTGGAGCGCGAGCACGCTCATGTCCTGGAGGTCGATCTGGATGGAGACGATCAGGATGTCGCCGAGTTTGAGGATGGGGACGCGATCCATCAGCCTTCCACCGTTCGTACCGCTATGCGGGACTCCCCGCCCTTGACGACCTTGACGCCGCTCGCCCGCAGCGTGTGCGCCAGCGCGTCGGCGAGGGTGGCCTTGGTCACGATGTCGCCGAACTCGATGCCGAGGGTGACGATGGTGTGGGCGATCTGGGGGCGGATGCCGGAGATCACGCACTCGGCGCCCATCAGCCGGGCCGCCACCACGGTCTTGAGGAGGTGCTGGGCGACCTCGGTGTCGACGGCGGGCACGCCCGTGATGTCGATGACCGCGTGCTCGGAGCCGGTGTCGACGAGCGTCTGCAGCAGCTTCTCCATGACGACCTGGGTTCTGGCCGAGTCGAGCGTGCCGACCAGCGGCACCGCGACGATGCCCTCCCAGAGCTTGACCACCGGGGTGGACAGCTCGAGCAGCTGCTCCGCCTGATCGATGATGATCTTCTCCCTGGCCGACGCGTAGCTCTCCATGGTGAAGAGCCCGAGGTCGTCGATTACCCGGGAGAACCAGATGAAACCTCGCACGGCCTCGGGAGAGCCGTCCTCCTCGACGATCTCGTAGAGCGCCTCCTTCAGGCCGAACACCACGATCGCGGTCTCGGTCGGGGTGAATCCCTGGCGGGCACGGTCCCGGGAGAGTTCGGCGAGCAGGCCGCGCAGGTCGCTGAGGTCGCCGGAGTCGTCGAACGACTGGCGCAGCGCCTGGTAGAGCTCGCGTAACTGGTCGGCCAGCCCCCCGCGATCCGCCTGATTGCCGGTGCCGCCGGTGGAGGAACGGGCGATCTCAAGCCAACGCTTGAGGATGCGCGCCTCGTGCTCCTGGAAAAGTTCTTCGATGCGACGCCGACCGGCGTCCGCGTGGACGGACAAGGCAACTCCCATGCGTGCGACCTGGAGACAACTCGCACGAAAGGCTACATGGAACGTCCTGCTTACGACCCTTTTTGGAGGTTCAGTGGGCTGCTGGTGGCCAGAGCTTCAGGGGGTGGAGCGGCCGGGACGGACGGCGGGCGCGGCCGTGTCACATCTTGGCTTCACCGGATGCGCGTCCCCCGGAGCCGATGGAGGATCGCGGGCGGTCGCGGGGGAGGGGTGATAGGGAGAGCGTGAGCCTTCCGGACGCCGGGGCGCGATCTTTCCGGACGCGGGGGCGCGAGCTTCGCCGGATGCGGGGGCACGAGCTGCGCCGGATGCCGGAGGCGCGAGCCTTCCGGATGTCAGCCTAGAGTGGTGGCGGGCGGCGTTTCAATGGTGAAACTTGCGTCGAGGGGCTCGGTGGGGCTGCACTGTAAGAGTGCGAAAAGCCGCAAAAGCCTCAAAAGTGACAGTGGTCGCCCAAGGTTTGGATTGCTACCATAAGGCAAATCTAGCGAGATGTTATGACGCAAGTTGCTCTGGTGACTACTGTTACGAGCGATGAAGAAGTAGTCTGAGCTGTGGAAAGTTGCTCAACGCCACGCGTGATCGTCGAGCCGATGGGTGAGGTGTGGTCGCGGAGGGGCGGCGTTCTTCCCAATTAGCCTGTACAGCGGGCCGACTTGTGAAATAACGTAACTGAACTGAAATCGCCCGATCATGATCTCGGCGATACTGTCGCCGCACAGCACATACGCGGATGAGAGCAGGAGACCCCCGATGCCGTCCGGACTCACAGCGGGCTTGAAGGGCACGGTGCCCGGCGGCGTCCGGGCCGGCTCGCCCCGTCCGGGTGCGATCCTCCTCCGGGTGTCTTCCCCTGAACACAAGGCGGTGATGCGATGACGGTCCGCCTCCTGACCAACATCGGCCGGCTCTGGACCGGAAACGACGTGTTCAGCAACGCGGCGATCCTCGTCCACAACGACCGGATCGCCTGGGTCGGCCGCGCCGCGGACCTCCCGCAGAGCGTGCCCGGTGTCGTCGACGACATCGTCGACGTCGACCACGTCGAGAACCTGGGCGGCGCGCTGGTCACCCCCGGCCTGATCGACGCGCACACCCACCCGGTGTACGCGGGAAACCGCTACGCCGAGATGGCGATGCGCTCCAGCGGTTCCACCCCCTCCGCGATCACCGCGGCGGGCGGCGGCATCGGCTCCACCGTGACGGTCACCCGCGGCACCGACCCCTGGACCCTCTGCAACGGGGTCCGCGAGCGACTCCGCGACTGGCTGCTCAGCGGCACCACCACCATCGAGGCGAAGACCGGCTACCACCTCACCCGTGACGGCGAGCTGGCCGACGTACGACTCCTGCGCGAGCTGGAGAAAGAGCCGATGATGCCGCGGGTGCACGTGACCTTCATGGCCGCGCACGTCGTCCCGCCCGAATACTTCGGCCGCCAGCGCGACTACGTCGAGGCCGTGGGCGCCTGGTGCGCCGACGCCGCCGCGGCGGGAGCCGACGGTGTCGACGTCTACTGCGACGAGGGCCACTTCACCGCGGAGGAGGCCCGCTGGGTCCTCGCCTCCGGACGCAACGTCGGCCTGCTGCCCCGCCTGCACGCCGGTGCCTACACCCGGCGCGGCGCCGTCCAGCTCGCCGCCGAACTCGGCTGCGCCTCCGCCGACCTGCTCCACCACACCACCGACGAGGACATCGCGATCCTGGCCCGCTACGGCGTCCCCGCCGTGGTCTGCCCCGGGACCGCCCTCCAGCGTGGCAGCCTGCCCCCGGTCCGCCGGATGCTCGCCCAGGGGGTCACGGTGGCCCTCGGCAGCGACCACAACCCGGGACACTGCGGCATCACCTCGATGTCCCTGGTCATCAGCCTCGCCGTCGCGGCCTTCGGCATGAGCGTCGGCGACGCCCTCCGGGCCGCCACCCTCGGTGGCGCCACGGTCCTCGGCGCTCCCGACCGCGGTGTCCTCGCCCCCGGCCGCCTGGCCGACATCGTCCAGTGGGACGCCGACCACGAGGGCGCCTTCGCCTGGGCCTTCGGCCTCAAGCCCCGCCGGGTCTGGCGCGGCGGCACCCCCGTCCAGTAGCCCTCCCCCTCCGGCTCCTTTTCCCGCCGGGAGTTCCTCCCTCGGGCGGCTCCCGGTCTTTTGGCCGTTCGCGGGGGGAGCCGACCCCGTCTCCTTCGCGTGATCTCCGCCACGTAACCTCTGGACATGTCTCCACCGGTCGCCGTCGTCACGGACTCCACCGCCTACCTCCCCCCTGAGGAGATCTCCCGCCGGGGAATCGTCGTGGTGCCGCTCCAGACGATCGTGGGAGGCAGGCCGCTCGACGACACCGCGTGGGCCGAGGGCGCGAGCACGGGCGACGCGCCGCCCGAACGGGGCCAGGTGACGACCTCCATGCCCGCCCCGAGCCGTTTCACGGACGCCTACGCCGAGGCGGCGGCCCGGGGCGCGACCGGCATCGTCTCCGTCCACCTGTCGGCGGAGATGTCCGGTACGGTCGAGGCCGCCCGCGCGGGGGCCGAGCATTCCCCCGTTCCGGTCGACGTCGTCGACAGCAGGTCCATCGCCATGGGGCTCGGGTTCCCCGTCCTCGCCGCCGCGAGCGCCGCCGCGCGGGGCGCGACACGGGCCGAGGTGGCGGACGCCGCCCGCCGCCGCGCGGAGTCGGTCCGCAGCTTCTTCTACGTCGACACCCTGGAGTATCTCCGCAGGGGCGGCCGGATCGGCGCGGCGGAGACCCTCCTCGGCTCGGCACTGATGATCAAGCCGATTCTGCACATCTCCGACGGCGCGATCGTCCCCCTGGAGAAGGTCCGTACGGCGAGCCGTGCCATCGCCCGCCTCGAGGACCTCGCGGTCGAGGCCGCGGGCACGGGCCCGGTGGAGGTCGCCGTCCAGCATCTCGCCGCCCGGTCCCGCGCCGACACCCTGGCCGCACGGCTGCGACGGCGCATCCCCGCCCTCGCCGGGCTCATCGTCGTCGAGGTCGGCCCGGTGATCGGCGCACACGTCGGCCCCGGCATGCTCGGCATCACCGTCTCCGCCGGAGAACCTCTGGTGTCCGCCGATCCGTGAGGTTCGCTGAGCCGTGGGGTCGCTCTGGTACTCGGGTGCTTATTGCCTTATTTCGGTGAGGTGCTCCGATGACCCGCTCCGGTGTCCGGCACGCGCCGATCAGGTGACCCGCATCCACATCCTCCGCCACGCGATCCGCCGGCCACCTATTACCCCAGCACTGTTCCTCTCCATTCCTCTTCGCCGCCCGCTTCACCGACGTCATCAGGCTGGTCATCCCCTCGCCGACTTACCCCCCTCGCACACTTACCCCCTCGCCCACTTACTCCCCGCCCACTTATCCCCAGAATGGAATTCGGTGAAAGTGCGCTAGCCGCCGTCTCCGTAACGTCCTGCGGGTGCGGACCACAGGCCAGAACACCGAGCGCTTCCAAGCCGAGTCGCGGCTGCGGACTCTGACCGGGAGCGGATCACCCGACCCGGTGCTCCCGCCGTGCCGTCCGGCCGGCGCGCCGTGCCCGGGCAGGCATGCGCGGCCCGGCGGTCAGAACGCGCGGGAGGACGTCGTCGTCCACGACGTTCCCGCCGCGCGCACACGTTCGGCGCCGATCCCTCCGTCCTTCGAGGCGCTTCGCAAGGTCGTGGCCACCCAGAGGGCCGCGCTCGGTCCTGACCGCCCAGGGCTGCGCCTCCTGCTGCTCGTCGCCTTGGTGGCCACCGTCGCGGGCGGCGTGTACGCCTGGCGGTCCCAGCCGGAGCCCGAGCCCCTGGCCCCGCCGATGCCGATCGCCGGGTCACCGCTGTCGGCGCCCGTCGCCGCCGCGCGGCAGCGGCCCGCACCGGTCGCCGAGCTGACCGTTCACGTGACGGGCAAGGTCCGCCGGCCCGGGGTGATCACGCTGCCCGGTGGTTCGCGCGTCGCCGACGCGGTCCAGGAGGCCGGGGGCGTCCGTGGCGCGGCCGCCACGGGATCCCTCAACCTCGCGCGCAAACTCGTCGACGGCGAGCAGATCGTCGTCGGCCTCTCCGGCACGGCCGCCATCGCGGCGGCGCCCGCACCGGTGGGTCCCGTGAACCCCCTGGACCCCGCCACCGCTGTCATCGACCTCAACACCGCCACCCCCGAGCAGCTTGAGCAGCTACCGGGCGTGGGCGAGGTGCTCGCCCAGCGGATCGTCGAATACCGCGACACGCACGGCGGTTTCCGTTCCGTCGAGCAGCTCCGCGACGTGAACGGAATAGGTGACCGGAAATACGCGGAGATGCGGGACAAGGCCCGTGTTTGACGTCCCGGTCGCGAGGGCGGTCATGACAAGGTTCGCCGCGATCGGCGGCTCAGGTAGTTCGGAAAGGCTCGACGGTTCGGCAAGGGGCAACGGCTTCGACAACTCCGACGGTTCCGACGGCCCGGGTGGGTCCGCTGGCCCGGGTGGGTCCGCTGGCTCAGGTGGCTCCGCTGGTCCTCGGCGTCTCAGGAGGGCCGATGAGCTCGACGCCCCCCGAAGGCTTGACGATCCCCGAAGGCCCGGTGGTCCCGGAGAGTCCGGTGGCTCCGGCGGGTCCGGCTTCTCCGGCTTCTCCAGGGGGTCTGGGGGATCCCGGGTGTCGGGAAACCCGGACGGTTCCGGAAACCCGGACGGTTCCGGAAAGGGAAAGGGGTGGCGCGCGCATGCCACACATCTGGTCCTTCCGGCGGCGGTCTCGTGGATGACCGCTCTCGTCCTGCTGGGCTGCTCGGCCGCGACCGGTGCGGTGACGGCCGGTCTCACGGCCGCGGGCGCCCTGGTCGTGGCCGTCCTGACCCCGGCGCGGAGAGCGACGGGCCGGCGGAACGCGGCGATCGCGGTCCTGGGATGCGCCGCCGCGGTGGCGGGGTCGGTGGCCTTCCGGGTGCACGCGGTCGGTACGGGACCGGTCGCCGACCTCGCGGGCGGAAACGCCTCCGCGACGGCCGAGGTGGTGGTGACCGACGACCCTCGGGAGACGAGCCGAAAAGGAGGACCTTTCCCGCGCGAGAGCTTCGTGGTGCCCGCCCGGGTCGAGGCGATCGAGACGGGAGCGGGCAGGGTGACGCTGCGGGCTCCGGTGGTGCTGTTCGTCTCGGGCGCCGGGTGGCGCTCCCTGCTGCCCAGCCAGCGGGTGGAGGTCAGGGGGCGTTTCGGCCGGGCCGACCCCGGAGAGCTGCTCGCGGCGGTTGTGCTGGTCAGGGGAGCGCCGCGGGTCCTGAGCGGGCCCTCCTGGGAGCAGCGCGCGGCCGGGGCGATCAGGTCGGGGTTGCGGGAGGCGGCCGACGTGTTGCCGCCGGAGCAGCGCGGGCTGTTGCCCGGCCTTGTCGTCGGCGACGTGTCCCGGATGGACGAGCAGGTCAAGGCCGACTTCAAGGCGGCGGGCCTCAGTCATCTCCTCGCGGTCTCCGGCGCGAACCTCGCCGTCGTGGCGGGGGCGGCGGTCGCGCTGGCGAGGACGGCCGGGCTGCCGCTCGCGGCGCGGGCGGTGCTGGCGATGGCGGCCATGGTCGCCTTCGCGGTCGTCGCCCGGCCCTCGCCCAGCGTGCTCAGAGCCCTCCTGATGGGCGGGGTCGCCGCCCTCGCCCTCGGTACGGGCCGTTCGCGCGACGGCGTCGCGGCCCTGTCGGTGACGGTCCTGGGGCTGATCTTCTTCGTCCCCGACCTCGCCCGCTCCTACGGCTTCGCCCTGTCGGTCTCGGCCACCGCGGGCATCCTGGTCCTCGCCCCGGGCTGGCGCGACAGGCTCTCGGCCCGCATGCCCCGATGGGCCGCCGAGGCGACCGCCGTGGCCGCCGCCGCCCAGGTCGCGGTCACCCCCGTCCTGGTCCTGATGTCGGGGCAGCTCACACCGGTGGCGATCCCGGCCAACCTGCTCGCCGGTCCGGCCGTGGCCCCCGCGACCCTGCTCGGCTTCGCGGTGGCGCTGGTCGCCCCCCTGCACATGGGGCTCGCCCAGCTGCTGGTCCGGCCGGCGGGGCTGGCCACCGGCTGGATCATCGAGGTGGCCGAGCACACCGCGGCGCTCCCGCTGGGCGTGGTCCCGTGGCCGGGCGGCGTCACCGGGCTGCTCCTGCTGGCCGGTGCCGTGCCGCTCGCCGTGCTGGTGCTGCGGCACCGGCGGGCACGCCCGATCGTCCTGGCGGCCCTCGTCGGCCTGGTTCTCGCCGTGACGGTGGCCGCGCCGATCGTGGCGCGCTGGCCGCCCCGTGGATGGTTGCTCGTGGCCTGCGACGTCGGCCAGGGAGACGCCCTGCTCGTCGCCGCGGGGCCGGGGCGGGCCGTGGTGGTGGATGCGGGGCCCGACCCGGTGCCGGTGGACCGCTGCCTGCGTTCCATGGGGGTCGGGGAGGTGCCGCTGGTCATTCTCACCCATCCGCACCTCGACCACGTGGGAGGCCTCGACGGAGTCTTCCGCGGGCGCGCCGTGGGAGCGGTGATGGTGACCCCGCACGGTGCCGGAGAGCGCGAGGGGGTGAGGCTGAGCGCCGACCTCGCCCGCCGACACGTGGTCGAGTGGGCGGCGAGGCCCGGTGCGAGCTGGCGGTTCGGGCCCTCGGAACTCACCGTCATCGGCCCGGTGGCCGAGGACTCCCCGTCCGGCGCGGGGGAGGGGGCGGCCGTCAACAACGCCAGCGTCGTGGTGCACGTCCGCTGGGCCGCGGGGGCGGCTCTGCTCAGCGGGGACATCGAGACCGAGGCCCAGGCCGAGCTGCTCCGGCGCGGCCTGCCGCCCGCCGAGATCCTCAAGGTTCCGCACCACGGATCGGGCAGGCACGACCCCGCCTTCCTCGTCGCCTCCGGTGCCCGTGCCGCTCTGATCAGTGTCGGCGCGGACAACGGCTACGGCCACCCCGCTCCGTCGACCCTGGCGGCGCTGCACCGGCTCGGCGTGCGCGCCTACCGGACGGATCTGTCGGGAGACCTCGCGGTGGTGGTCCGCGAGGGCGCTCTGGCGGTCGTCGCCCGGGGGCGCGCGCCCCCGTCCGGGCCTCGGTCATGGCCGGGTGGGGCGGAGCGGGCCCCGATCACGGCCACGCCGGTGCGGGTCAGGCCCCGGTCCTGGCCGGGCGGCGGAACTCGGTGTCCACGTCGGCGGCGTAGACCGACCGGCTGCAGCGCGCGCAACGGTACATGATCGGCCCTTCGTCGAGGGACGTTCCGCAGCGGGGGCAGGCGTGGCGGCGAATAGTGGAGTTTGTCATGGTTCTCACCTCCTGTGTTGTCCTCACAGTGCCCCGGGGCACCTGCATTCCGATTGCGAACAACTTGCCGACGGCCCATCCGGTCACCGGGACATGGCATGCTGCTCGACATGGCGGCAACCGATCCGGCACCCGTGATCCTGATACTCGGCGACGAGGAGCTCCTGGCCGATCGCGCGGTGAGCGAGGTGACCTCGGCGGCCAAGGCCGCCGACCCGACCGCCGAGGTGCACGACCTCCCCGGCTCCAAGATGGAGCTCGGAGAGCTCACCCGCATGACGTCGCCCTCGCTGTTCGGCGACCGGTCCGTGGTGGTCGTCCGCTCGGCCCAGGACCTCGGCAAGGACGTCATCGCCGAGATCGTCTCCTACGCGGTCCACCCGGCGGACGAGACCGTGCTGGTCCTCGTCCACCCGGGAGGCGTCAAGGGGAAGGCCCTGGTCGACGGGGTCAAGAAGGCCGGAGCCCAGGTGGTCTCCGTCACCAAGGTGACCAAGCCGGCCGAGCGCCTCGCGTTCGTCAAGGCGGAGCTGAAGCGGGCCGGACGCACCATCGGGGCCGACGCCGCCTCCGCGCTCCTCGACGCCGTGGGCAACGACCTGCGTGAGCTGGCCGCCGCGTGCAGCCAGCTCGCCTTCGACACTCCCGGCAAGACGATCGACGAGGCCGCCGTCGCGCGCTACCACCGGGGCAGGGCCGAGGTGAGCGGGTTCACCGTGGCCGACTCGGCCGTCGAGGGGCGGCTGGGCGACGCCCTGGAGCAGCTGCGCTGGGCGCTCTCGACCGGCACGGCGCCGGTCCTGCTGGTGAGCGCGCTCGCCGGGGGGCTGCGCTCGCTGGCCAAGGTGGGAGGCGCGCCCCGCAACCTCCGGGGCGGCCAGCTCGCCAGCCATCTCGGCATGCCGCCCTGGAAGATCGACCGAGTCCAGCGGCAGCTGAACGGCTGGGGGCCAGAGGGCCTCGCCCGCGCGATCCAGGCCGCCGCCACCGCCGACGCGCAGGTGAAGGGCGGCGGCGCCGACCCCGCGTACGCGCTGGAGCACATGGTCCAGACCGTGGTCGCCAGCCGCACGGGGCGTTAGGCGCCCCGGGGGAAGAAGTCCGCCTGTGACGTGAGACGGGCGTGGGCCGCGCCGGGGAGATCAGACGGTGTTCGGGCGTATCAGGGGAAGCCGGCCGGAGACGCAAGAACGCCGCATCCCCGGGGGGTGCGGCGTTCGCGAAACCTGGAGCTGCTGGAGCTACTTGGCGACCGACAGGGCGGCGACGCGCTGGGCGATCGCCGACTTGCGGTTGGCGGCCTGGTTCTTGTGAATCACGCCCTTGCTGGCGGCCTTGTCCAGCTGACGGGAGGCGGCGCGCTGCAGCACGGCGGCCTCTTCGACGTTACCCTGGTCGGCGGCCTCGCGGAACTTGCGGATGGCCGTCTTCAGGGAAGACTTGACAGCCTTGTTACGCAGCCGGGCCTTCTCGTTCTGCCGGTTGCGCTTGATCTGGGACTTGATGTTCGCCACGAAGAAGCCTCGGTGAATGTCGTTGGATGGGGCGCGCGGGCAGAGAGGGCGCGCCACACGCAGTTGACTAGGCTACCAACTGCCGTGGCCGACACTCAAATCGACAGGCCAGGCAGAAGGATGCCTGATCAGTTTAGCGTGTGGTCTCGATGGCTCGGACCGGAACGCTCACGGCTTGAACCAGAACTTCTCGTACTCCGCCCAGTCCTCCCTGGTCGCGGCGAAATCGACGTAGAGCGCCAGACCGAACCGCTCGCGCGGTTTGCCGTACGCGGTCAGCGCCAGCCGGGCTCCCCTGGCCGCCTTCTCGACGCTCTCGGCCTCGTCGGCCCAGGAGACGCCGTGATCGTGGTAGGCCGGGGCGCCGATCAGCACCGTCTTCTCCTCGGGGACGAGGTCCAGCGCCAGCGAGCTCTGCCGTACGACGTAGCCGCCGTAGACGGAGGGGAAGGGGAGGTAGGAGTCGTAGGTCATGATCGCCACCTGGTCGGTGAGCTTCGCCACCTGGCGGAAGTAGTCGGGCGACCAGTACTTGTCGCGGCCGGTGGCGGCGCGCGCGGCCGGGCGGACGAGCGGGAACGGCTCGATCTGCGGGGTCGAGGTGGAGAGCAGTCCGTCGCCCACGATCGCGCGGGTCCGGGTCAGCAGGTCCAGGAAGTCGCTGTCGCCGTCGCCGATCGGCTCGAAGTTGTAGTGGACGCCGTCGAAGCCGAGTGCGGTGATCGCGCGGGCGCCGTCCAGCACGCGCTGCCTGGAGGGCGCGTCGTCGAGGTCCAGGACGCCGTCGACCTTCTGGCCGAGCCAGGCCGACACCCTGACCTTGGGGAGTTCCTCGCGCCACCACTTCAGGAAGTCGGCCGCCTTCGGGTATTTGCCCGGGGGTAGTGTGCCGTCGGGGTCGAACGGGCCAGAATGGACGTACACGTCCTTGATCCCGGTCTTCCGCAGCCGGGCGGCGAGGGTGCGCACGTCCTCGGCCGTCTTGCGGCCGTCGACCCACGCGTGGCCCAGCCACAGGGCGTCGTGGCCGGTCGTCTTCGCCCATGGGGCGGGTGTCCCGGTAAACTGCAGGGTGAGGGTGGCCACGGCCACCCCTGGAAGCGCGAGGAGCAGGGCAGCCACCATAGCGAGGAACCGCAGGCCGCGCCGTGCTCTGGTCCGGGCAATCACCCGGACATGTCACCATGGAAGACGGCTGGCATGCCAGCCGTGTGATCGTCATCAATCTGTTGAAACGGACCCCGGTGCGCATTCAGCCTGGCCAGACCGACCCCGCTGTGCTCCGCAACTTCTGCATCATCGCGCATATCGACCATGGCAAGTCGACGCTCGCCGACCGCATGCTGCAGATCACCGGAGTGGTCGACGACCGTTCCATGCGCGCCCAGTATCTCGACCGGATGGATATCGAGCGCGAGCGCGGCATCACGATCAAGTCGCAGGCGGTCAGGCTGCCGTGGAAGGTCGGCGACACCGACTACGTCCTCAACATGATCGACACCCCCGGGCACGTCGACTTCACCTACGAGGTCTCCCGGTCGCTCCAGGCGTGTGAGGGCGCGATCCTGCTGGTCGACGCCGCGCAGGGCATCGAGGCGCAGACGCTGGCCAACCTCTACCTGGCCATGAACAACGACATGACGATCATCCCGGTGCTCAACAAGATCGACCTTCCGGCCGCCCAGCCGGAGAAGTACGCCGCGGAGATCGCCCACCTCATCGGCTGCGAGCCGGAGGACGTGCTGAGGGTCTCCGGCAAGACCGGCATCGGCGTCCGCGAGCTGCTGGACCACGTGGTGGCGAACGTCCCGGCCCCGGTCGGCGACGCCGACGCGCCCGCCCGCGCGCTGATCTTCGACTCGGTGTACGACACCTACCGCGGCGTGATCACGTACGTCCGGGTGATGGACGGCCACCTGGGCAAGCGCGAGCGCATCCTGATGATGTCCACCACCGCGGCCCACGAGACGCTGGAGATCGGCGTCATCTCGCCCGAGCCGAAGATCGCCGACCAGGGCCTCGGCGTCGGCGAGGTGGGCTACCTGATCACCGGCGTGAAGGACGTCCGCCAGTCGCGGGTCGGCGACACGGTGACCTCCGTGACGCGCCCGGCACTCAAGGCGCTCAGCGGGTACGAGCACCCCAAGCCCATGGTCTTCTCCGGCCTGTACCCGATCGACGGCGACGACTACCCCGACCTCCGCGAGGCCCTGGACAAGCTCCAGCTCAACGACGCGGCCCTCGACTACGAGCCGGAGACCTCCGCGGCCCTGGGCTTCGGGTTCCGCTGCGGCTTCCTCGGCCTGCTCCACATGGAGATCGTCCGCGAGCGGCTGGAGCGCGAGTTCAACCTCTCGCTCATCTCCACCGCGCCCAACGTGGTCTACCGGGTGATCATGGAGGACGGCAAGGAGGTCGTCGTCACCAACCCCTCGGAGTTCCCCACCGGCAAGGTGGAGAAGGTCTTCGAGCCGATGGTCAAGACGACCGTGCTCGTCCCCTCGGAGTTCATCGGCGCCATCATGGAGCTCTGCCAGAACCGCCGGGGCAACCTGCAGGGCATGGACTACCTGTCCGAGGACCGCGTCGAGATCCGCTACACCATGCCGCTCGGTGAGATCATCTTCGACTTCTTCGACCAGCTCAAGTCCCGGACGCGCGGCTACGCCTCGCTGGACTACGAGCCCTCGGGCGAGCAGGAGTCGGACCTGGTCAAGGTCGACATCCTGCTCCAGGGCGAGGCCGTGGACGCCTTCAGCGCCATCGTCCACCGGGAGAAGTCGTACGCCTACGGGGTCGAGATGGCGAAGAAGCTGCGCGAGCTCATCCCCAGGCAGCAGTTCGAGGTGCCGATCCAGGCGGCCATCGGGGCCCGGGTCATCGCGCGTGAGAACATCCGCGCCATCCGCAAGGACGTCCTCGCCAAGTGCTACGGCGGCGACATCTCCCGCAAGCGCAAGCTGCTGGAGAAGCAGAAGGAGGGCAAGAAGCGGATGAAGATGGTCGGCCGCGTCGAGGTGCCCCAGGAGGCGTTCGTCGCCGCGCTCTCCACCGAGTCCTCCACGGACAAGGCCAAGAAGTAGAACGTGCGGGCGAGACCGCAGATGACCCAGATCCTGCGGCCTCGCCCGGTATGAGAGGGTCGCTCAGCGCAGGACGCTGTAGAGCGCCGAGGTGAGCGACGCCCTGGTGTCGTCCTGGTCGATGGACCACATCATCGAGCCGCCGAGGCCCTTCAGGCGGATGTAGGCCGCCTTCTGGAGCAGCGAGGCCGGGTCGTCGTAGGACCAGAACTCGTTGCCGTCGTAGAGCCACACGGACCCGGTCAGCAGGTCGCGGTAGCGCTTGCCCGGCTTGTTCACGAGGATCTTGTAGTCCTCGCTTCCGGCGGCGAAGGTGCCGGGGGCCGGGCCGGTGGCGGTGCCGTACAGGCCGTTCTTGCCGCCGGTGACGCCGGTCCAGCCCTGGCCGTACGCCGGCACGCCCACCACGATCTTCTTGGCGGGTGCGCCGCGGGTGATGTAGTCGCGGACGGTCTGGTCCACGCTGTACTTCACCGGGTTGGGGTCGCGCCGGTCGGTGAACAGGTTGCCGTTGTGGCCGGTGACGGTCTCCCACGAGCCGTGCAGGTCGTAGCCCTGGACGGTGGCGAAGGTGAGCTGCTTGAAGACGTCGCGGACCTCGAAGCCCGCGTCGATCTTCGCGGCGGCGGCGGGCAGGAAGGCGGTGAGCTCGGTGCGCCGGTCGAACTCGTTCATCTGGCGGCGGATCTCGGTGACGAAGAGGGTGAAGTTCCGCTTGTCCTCGGGGCGGATGACGTTGCCTACCTCGCCGGAGGAACCGGGCCACTCCCAGTCGAGGTCGATGCCGTCGAACACGCCCGCACCGGTGCCGGGGGCGGTGCCGGGCAGGTTGCCCTTGAGCCACAGGTCGATGCAGGAGGCGGCCAGCTTGGCGCGGCCCTCGGGGGTCAGCACCGCGTCGGAGAAGTACTTCGAGCCGGTCCAGCCGCCGAGGGAGATCAGCGCCTTGAGGCCGGGGTGCTTGGCCTTGAGCTTCTTCAGCTGGTTCAGGTTGCCGTTCAGCGCCTGGCCCGCCGCGTCGGCGACGCCGTCCACGCTCTGCTCGGCGGGCACCGGGCGCTGCCAGTCGGCCCACGGGTCGGGGGAGTAGCAGGAGCCCTCGGCGTTGACGAAGCCGAAGGCGTAGTTGATGTGGGTCAGCTTGGCGGCGGCGCCGCTGGTGTCCATGTCCTTGACGTGGTAGTTGCGACCGTAGACGCCCCACTGGATGAAGTAGGCGACCCGCTTGTAGCGGTCGCCGTGTCCCTGGGGGGTCTGGGCCTGGGCCGGGGCCGGTAGGGCCACCGCCGCGAGACCCGCGGCGAGGGCTGCCGCGATCACTTTACGGAGGAGTCTCTGCACGGGCTTCTCCACTGCTTGGAATAGTAACTTATAGGAAACTTTCCTTTAAGTTTTCACGGATCGTAGACCTGCGTGATCTGGCCGTCAACGGCCAACGGCGTTTTGACCGGTGGACGGCGGGATGCTTCGGCTAACTTGGTAAGGCATGGAGCAGCAGGCGTTCTGCAACCGATGTGGCACCCCTGTGAGCGGGCTGTCGCGATGCCCCAGGTGCGGGGCGTCGACGGGGGGTCAGCCACCGCCGGACCAGTCCTCACCGGACCGCCTCCCACCGGCCCGGCCCCAGCCGGGCGTTCCCCAGGACGGGGCCCGCGTCCCGCCGGGAGAGTGGCGGCAGGATCCCGCCGACTGGCAGCAGCACCTCCCCCCGGACGAGCGGCCCTGGCGCCCCCCGGCGGGGGACCCGCCCCCGGCGCCGCCGGACCGGGGCCGGGACCGGCCGCCCCGCGGGGATCGCAAGGTCTGGCCGCTGGTGGCGACGGCGACGGTCCTCGCGATGGCGCTGGTCGCCGCGGGCGCCTTCCGGCTCGTCCCGCGAGACGGCGCTACGTCCGTGGCGGGCGGCGTCGGGGCGGCGACCGGCGACCGGGCGGAGGCCGAGACCGGGACACCCGCGGCGGGGCGTGCCCCCCAGGGAGCCCAGGGGCCCCAGCGGCCCCAGGACGCCGAGACCCAGGCCAGGGTCCTCGACGCCCTGCTCGCCGACAGCGGCGGTTCCCGGTCGGGCCTCGGCTCGGCCCTCGACCAGCTGCGTTCCTGCGAGGGCACCGCCACCGGGCTCGCCACGCTCCAGCGGATCACCGCGGCCCGCCGCGAGCAGGTGGTCCAGGTCGGCGCGCTGGACACCGGCGAGCTCGACGGCGGCGACGCGGTCAAGACGCGCCTCACCAGGGCCCTGACCGCCTCGTACGACGCCGACGAGGCGTTCCTCGCCTGGGCGACCCGCCAGGAGGCCGACTGCGACCGCGCCTGGAGCGGCGACGACGACTACCGGCGGGGCCTCGCCTTCTCCGGCGAGGCGACCACGGCCAAGCGGGGCTTCCTGCGGCTGTGGAACCCCCTCGCCCGGCGGTACGGCCTGCCGGTGCGGGACGAGCACGAGATCTGACGCCCGGGGAGCCTCCGGGAGGACGAGTACGAGACCTGACGCCTGGGTGGGAGTCCCCGGGAGGACGAGTACGAGACCCGACGGCCAGGAGGAGCCTCTGGGAGGACGAGTACGAGACCTGACGCCTGGGTGGGAGCCCCGGGAGGACGGGCACGAGATCCGACGCCCGGGAGGAGCCCCCGGGAGACGGCGTACCGCGCATCGCCGGGGAGGCGGCAGACTTGGGGCGTGCCATCCACCCTTCCCGACGGGGATCCCGCGCCCGCCTCGGGTGAGCTGCCGGAGAGCGCGCTCGCCGGGCTCGGCGAGCGGCCCTTCGGTTTCTACGTCCACGTCCCCTTCTGCGTGACCCGGTGCGGTTACTGCGACTTCAACACCTACACGGCCTCCGAGCTCGGCCCCGGCGCGTCGCAGAAGGACTACGCGGACACCGCCATCGACGAGGTGCGGCGGGCGCGGGCCAATCTCGGCGCCGCGCGCCTCCCCGTCGAGACCGTCTTCTTCGGCGGGGGCACCCCCACCCTGCTCCCCGCCGGTGACCTCGTACGGATCCTGCGGGCGATCGAGGAGGAGTTCGGCCTCGCCCCCGGCGCCGAGGTGAGCACCGAGGCCAACCCCGAGTCGGTGGACCCCGCCTACCTGGCGGAGCTGCGCGCGGGCGGGTTCAACCGGATGAGCTTCGGGATGCAGAGCGCCCGCGAGCACGTGCTCCAGGTGCTCGACCGCCGCCACACCCCCGGCCGCCCCGCGCGGGCCGTACGGGAGGCGAGGGAGGCGGGGTTCGACCACGTCAACCTCGACCTGATCTACAGCACGCCGGGGGAGAGCGACGACGACTGGCGCGCGTCGCTGGCCGCGGCGATCGAGGCGGGGCCCGACCACGTCTCCGCGTACTCGCTGATCGTGGAGGACGGGACGAAGCTGGCCGCCAGGATCAGGCGCGGCGAGCTCCCGATGCCCGACGACGACGTGGCCGCCGACCGCTACCTGATCGCCGACGCCATGCTGGCCGAGGCGGGGTTCGAGTGGTACGAGGTGTCCAACTGGGCGACCTCGGAGGCCGGGCGGTGCCGGCACAACCTGCTCTACTGGACCGGCGGCGACTGGTGGGGCGTCGGGCCCGGGGCGCACAGCCACGTCGGCGGCACCCGCTGGTGGAACGTGAAGCACCCCGCGGCCTACGCCCAGCGCCTGGCCGCGGGCACCTCGCCCGCGCACGCGCGCGAGGTGCTGGGCCCCGAGGACAGGGCGGTGGAACGGCTGATGCTGGAGCTGCGGCTCGCCGGGGGGTTCCCGCTCGCGGAGCTGGAACGGCCCCCGGTGGTCGCCCGCGCGCTCGCCGACGGCCTGCTGGAGGTGGAGCCGTTCAAGGCGGGCCGCGCGGTGCTCACCCTGCGTGGCCGCCTGCTGGCCGACGCGCTGGTCCGCGACCTCACCTGAGGCTCCACCCGGTGCCGCTCCCGGCCGGCGGACGGGTCAGCTGACGAAGCGGATGTTCACCGGGTAGCGGTATCTCTCTCCCCGGTTGGCCGCCACCGCGGCGACGATCGCCATGACGATCGATCCGATCCAGAGGAAGAACATCAGCACGAAACCGATGAGCACGAACGCCAGGACCCAGGAGACGAAGTAGACGATCAGCACCGTGAGCTGGAAGTTGAGCGCCTCGGCGGCCTGGTCGCGCACGTAGGGCGACTCGTCCTTCTTCGCCAGGAAGAGCACCAGCGGCCCGACGAAGGAGGTGAGCAGGCCCAGCAGGTGGGCGAGCATCGCCATGGTGGTGTCGTCGCTTCCCGGCCGCGCGCCGTAGGTGCCCGGCGGGGCCTGGTAGCCGTATCCCGGCGGGGAGCCGTAGCCGCCGTACTGGTGGTATCCGGGCTGCTGGGCCCCCTGGTGGCCGTTCTGGTAGCCGCCGGCGTCGTACGGGGAGGCGGGGGGCGGGTAACCCCCGTACCTCGGGTCCGGCTGCCCGTATCCCTGACCCGAGCGGCCGTATTCCGGGCCCGGATGCCCGTAACCCGGGTCCGGCTGCCCGTAACCCTCGTCCGGCCGGCCGTATCCCTGCCCGGGGGGCGGGGTGCTGCGGCCCGGCCACGTGTGGCCGGGCGGGGGGTCGCCGATGCGCCGGGTCCGGTCGTCGCCCGGTGGGTCCTCGGGGTTCTCGCTCATGTCCCCTCCTGATGGGTTGACGGCCCTGGTGGATTGACGGCTCAGCCATCCTCGCCGGGAACCGTCACGAAGTCGATCAGCTCCTCGACGGGGCCGAGGAGCTCAGGCTCCAGATCGGCATATGTCGTGACCGATCCGAGAATGCGGCGCCATGCCGCGGCGGGCTCCACGTTCCAGCCCAGCGCGGCGACGACGCCCTCCTTCCAGGGCACGCCGCGCGGCACCGACGGCCAGGAAGGGATCTTGAGCACGTCCGGCCTCACCGCCTGCCAGACGTCCACGAACGGATGCCCGACGATCAGCACGTGCGGCGAGGAGACCCGCGCGGCGATGCGGCTCTCCTTGGAACCGGGGACCAGGTGGTCGACGAGCACGCCCAGCCGCCGCTCCGGCCCCGGCCCGAACTCCTCGACGATCGAGGGCAGGTGGTCGATCCCCTCCAGGTACTCCACGACCACCCCCTCGACCCGCAGGTCGTGCCCCCACACCTTCTCCACGAGCGCGGCGTCGTGCACGCCCTCCACGTAGATCCGGCTCTCCCTGGCGACCTGGGCCCGCAGGCCCTCCACCGCGATGGAGCCCGACGCGCTCCGCCTGGGGCCGCGCGGCGCGGCGGCGGGCCGCACGAGCGTCACCACCTTGCCCTCCAGCAGGAACGCGGCCGGCTCCAGCGGGAACACCCGCCGGCGCCCGAAGCGGTCCTCCAGGGTGACGGCCTCCTTGTCGCAGGCCACCACGGCGCCGCAGAAGCCGCCGTCGGCGTCCTCGACGACCAGGTCGAGCTCCGCGGGCACCTGGGGGATCGTCCCCCTGCGCGGGCGCCGCCAGTCTCCCGCCAGAACGTCACGCTCGTACATCACCGACCGCCCACCCTCTCTCGCCGGGGATCAGGTGGGACGCTAGCAAACCCCGCCGTCACCTGCCGTACGGTCCCGGCTGTCCCGGCTGTCCCCACTGCCCCACCGGCACCGAGGCGGCGCGGCGCTTGCGGGCGCCGCTCCGCTTCACCAGTACGACGATCGTCACGAGGATGGCGAGCAGGATCCCGACGGCGGGGATCACGAAGAGGGCGACCACCCCGCCCACCAGCGAGTCGGCGGCCAGTTCCTTGCCCACGCCGAAGGTCGTGCCCTCGGCCGGGTCGGCGGAGCACTGGACCTGGTAGTCGCCCGCCTGGTCCACGCCGACCCGCAGGCCCATCTCCCAGGTGACGCCGTCGGGGCCCGCGACGGTCTGCTGGAGGTCCGGCTTCTGCAGCCTGGGGGTGCCCGTACCGCCCTTCAGCGTGCACTCGAACTGGGTGGGCCCGCCCGTGGCGACGTAGATCGCGGGCTTGTCCGCGGGGTCGATCGCGACCGTCGCGGCCTGGCCCGGCGCGAAGGTCTGCGTCGGGGCCGCGTCGGTGACCGCGTTGAAGATGCCCCCGGCGAAGCCGCCGATGCCGACGATGACGCTGACCAGGGCGATCAGCCAGGCCCCGACGATCCACCCGATACCAGGCTTGATCTTCCCGCTGGGGGGAGGCGGTCCCTGCGGGGCGCCGTAGCCGGGAGGCGCGTAACCGTACGAGGGGGGCTGCTGGCCGTACGGTTGCTGGCCGTACTGCTGCTGGCCGTACGGCTGCTGGGGGCCGCCGTGACCGGGGCCGCGGGAGGCGTCGCCCGGATAAGAACTGAAATCTTGGGACATGCCCAAATTGTGGTGGGTGCCGCTTGGATCGCGATAGCAGTTGACTTGACAACGGCTTGCCGTCATCATCCGCAGCTCTTGCTTATCGCGCCTTCCGCGACGGGGCCGTACACTTGGCACTCGGGAACACAGAGTGCCAAACCTCGTGTTTCCCTCTGAACGCAGGCAGGGAGGTGACCACGTTGGTCGACGACCGAAAGCTCGCCGTGCTTCGCGCCATCGTCGAGGACTACGTGTCCACCAACGAGCCGGTGGGCTCGAAGGCCCTCGCGGATCGGCACAACCTGGGGGTGTCCCCGGCGACGATCCGCAACGACATGGCGGTGCTGGAGGAGCAGGGTTACATCGCCCAGCCCCACACCAGCGCCGGCCGGGTGCCCACCGACAAGGGCTACCGGCTCTTCGTCGACCGGCTCTCGCAGGTGAAACCCCTGTCGAGCGCGGAGCGCAAGGCCATCGAGAGCTTCCTCGCCGGCGCCGTGGACATCGACGACGTCGTCATGCGGACGGTGCGGTTGCTCGCCCAGCTCACCCGGCAGGTCGCCGTGGTCCAGTACCCCACGCTGACCCACTCGACGGTCAGGCACGTCGAGCTGGTGCCGCTGAGCGAGCGCCGGCTGATGTTCGTGCTCATCACCAACACCGGCAGGGTCGAGCAGCGCGTGGTCGAGCTGCCCAACGTCGTCGACGAGCAGCGCGTGGCCCACCTGCGCGCGATGCTCAACGCCTCCCTCGACGGGTGCGGGCTCACCAGCGTCCCCGACAAGGTCGCGGACCTGCCGGAGCTGCTGCCCACGGAGGACCGGCCGCTCGCTGCCACTATCCTGTCAGTGCTGCTGGAGTCCCTGGTGGACCGGCACGATGAGAAGATCGTTTTTGCCGGAGCCGCCAACCTCGCGGGAGCCGACTTCACCGTCGGGCTCCGCGACGTGCTGGAGGCTCTGGAAGAGCAGGTCGTGCTCATGCGACTGCTCGGTGAGACCTCCGACCTTTCGGCGCTGACCGTGCGGATCGGCTCGGAGAACCCCTACACCGGACTCCAGGGCACGTCCATCGTCGCCGCCGGATACGGTTCTGGGGACAAGCAACTGGCCCGGCTCGGTGTGCTGGGCCCGACGCGAATGGACTACCCGGTCACGATGGGCGCGGTGCGCGCGGTGGCACGCTACGTCAGCCAGATCCTGGCTGCATCATAAGAGGTCAACGAAAAGTGGCTAAGAGCGACTACTACGGCACCCTCGGGGTGCGCCGCGACGCCAGTGCGGAAGAGATCAAGAAGGCCTACCGCCGCCTGGCGCGCGAGCTGCATCCCGACGTCAACCCCGACTCCGAGACCCAGGAACGCTTCAAGGAGATCACCCAGGCCTACGAGGTCCTGTCCGACTCCAGCAAGCGGCAGATGTACGACATGGGTGCCGACCCGTTCGCCTCGGGTGGCGGCGCGGGGGCCGGGGGCTTCGGCGCCGGCTTCCCGTTCAGCGACATCATGGACGCCTTCTTCGGCGCGGCCGGGGGCGGCGGTGGCCGCGGTCCCCGTTCCCGTGCCCGGCGCGGGCGCAACGCCACCATCCGGGTCGAGCTCGACCTGCGCGAGTCGGGCTTCGGCACGACCCGTGAGCTGGTCGTCGACACCGCGGTGGTCTGCGACGTCTGCACGGGCTCCGGCGCCGCGGCCGGCACCCACCCCGACACCTGTGACATGTGTCACGGCCGGGGCGAGGTGTCCCAGGTCACCCGGTCCTTCCTCGGCCAGGTCATGACCTCCCGCCCCTGCCCCCAGTGCGGCGGCTTCGGGTCGATCATCCGCAACCCCTGCCAGGAGTGCTCCGGCGACGGCCGGGTCCGCACCCGGCGGACCATCAAGGTCCGCATCCCGGCCGGGGTCGAGGACGGCACCCACATCCAGCTCGCCGGCGAGGGTGAGATCGGCCCCGGCGGCGGCCCGCCCGGCGACCTGTTCCTGGAGATCGTCGAGCGTCCCCACGAGATCTTCGAGAGGCGCGGCGACGACCTGCACTGCACCGTGCAGATCCCGATGACCGCGGCCGCGCTCGGCACCATCCTGACCATGGAGACGCTCGACGGCGCCGAGGAGCTCGACATCCGTCCCGGCACGCAGTCGGGCCAGACGATCCCGCTCTACGGGCGCGGCGTGCAGCGCCTGAACGAAACGGGGCGCGGCGACCTGCTGATCCACGTGAACGTGGAGACCCCCTCCCGCCTCGACGCCGAGCAGGAGGGGCTGCTGAAGGAGCTCGCCAGGCTCCGCGGCGAGGAGCGCCCGCCGGGCAAGTTCGCCCCCGGGCAGCAGAGCTTCTTCTCCCGCCTGCGGGACGCTTTCAATGGCCGTTGACTGCGAAGCGCCCTCGACGGCCACCGGCCGTGGGACGTCTTCGACGGTCACCGGCCGTGGGATGCCTTCTACGGCCGCGGGCTGTGAGGCGTCTTCGACGGTCGCCGACCGCAGGATGCCTTTTACGGCCGCGGGCTGTGAGGCGTCTTCGACGGTCACCGACCGCGGGACGCCGTTGACGACCGCCGACCGCGGCGCGTCTTCGACGGAAACCGGCCGGGCCCGTTCGCAGGCCCGCTCCCGGTCGCGTGGGCGCGGCCCGGCTCGCCTCCGGGCGGGTCGCCCCGCCCGGGTCCGCTCCGGGGCCTGTCGCCCGGCCTGGGCGGGCTCAGGGGCGCGGCGCCCCGGCCCTGCGGGCTCCGGCGGCCCGTCCGGCCCTGACGGCCCTGTCGGCCGATGACCGTCCCGGTCTTCCTGGCCGACCCCGCCGACCTGGCCAGACCGGCGTTCGTCTTCGGCGGCCCCGAGGGGCGCCACGCGGCGGCCGTACGGCGGCTGCGGGCCGGGGAGCGGCTCGACCTCACCGACGGGGCGGGCTCCGTCGCCGAGTGCGTGGTGACCGAGGCGGGCAAGGACTCGCTCGGGGTCGAGGTGCTGCGCCGCCACGACGTTCCCGTGCCGTCACCGCGCCTGGTCGTGGTCCAGGGCCTGCCCAAGGGCGACCGGGGCGAGCTGGCCGTGGAGATGATGACCGAGGCGGGGGTCGACGTGATCGTCCCCTGGGCCGCGGCAAGGTGTGTCACCCAGTGGAAGGGCGAGCGGGCGGCGAAGGCGCTGGCCCGCTGGCGTTCCACCGCGCGCGAGGCGGGCAAGCAGTCGCGCCGTTTCCACCTGCCCGAGGTGACGGAGCTCGCGTCCACCGCGAAGGTCGCCGCCCTGCTGTCGGCGGCGGCGCTGGGGGTGGTGCTGCACGAGGAGGCCGCGGCCCCGCTGTCCGGCCTGCCCCTTCCGGCCGGAGGCGACATCGTCGTGGTGGTCGGACCCGAGGGCGGGGTGTCGGGGGAGGAGATCGCCGCGTTCCGTGAGGCGAAGGCGGTGCCGGCGCTGCTCGGGCCGACGGTGCTGCGCACCTCGACCGCCGGGGTCGTCGCGGCGGCGGTGCTCCAGACGCGCAGTGGCCGCTGGTGACATCCCGCTGAGATACGGCGGCCGGTCACCTTCCGGCGGGCCCTCCTGCCGCGTCCGCGCCGTGAGGCCCGGGACGGCTTCGTGAGGCCCCGGGAAGGGCCGGAGGGAAGAGAACCGGTCAGGGGTCACCGTGACCGGTCGCCGCGCTAACTCTGGGTCGGGATCGGGATCGGGGTGCTCGCCTCCGTGGGCATGGGGGGCGACGCGTCGTCCGAGGGCGCGCATCCGTCGGGTGAGCACGGGCTCTCCGAGGGGGCCGGCGGCCTCGTCTTCGTGGGTGTCGGCGTCGGTGTCGCCTCGATCTCCTCGCACTTCCTGAAGATCCCGCTGGGCTCGACGGTGGGGCTGTCGAGAGGGGTGGGGCAGGTGGGGGTCGGCGTCGGGGCCGGCCTGGGAGCCGTCGTCGTCTGGGTGGTCCTGGAGGTCGGCCGCGCGCTGGCCGCCGCGCTCCTGGACGACGTGGGCCTCGGCGGGAGCATGGTGGCGCCGGGCTCCGACCTGCTGACGGCCGGGAGCGGGGCGTGGGCGGACGGCGGACGCGGGTCGGGCGCCGGGGGGCGCGAGGTGGCGGACCCGTCGACGGGCGGGGTCGACTCGGTGATGTTGGCCCCCACGGACCTCACCTGACGGCCCACCTCCTCGCGGAACTGGGGAACCATCATGACCACGGTCGCCGCGACGAGGACCGCGCCCGCGACGGAGGCTCCCGCGCGCCACCACACCAGCCGGCGGATCCCGCGCCGCTCGATGCGGCCGCGGATCACCTCCAGCCCGTCCGGGGAGGGAACGACCGAGTTCGCCTCCGCGCTGAGCGCGCGGCGAAGCAGCTCGCCGTACTCATCCGGGGAGTCGGTCATGACAGTTGCTCCAGTGAGGTTCGTAGGGCGGCCATGCCGCGAGCCGTGTGGCTCTTGACCGCGCCTTTGCTGATGCCCATCGCATGGGCGATCTGCGCCTCGGACAGGTCTCCGTAGTAACGCAGGACCAGGGCCTCCCGCTGGCGTGCGGGCAGCCCGCGCAGCGCCTCGATGACGGCGGAACGCTCGAACTCGCCGATCGCCCCGTTCTCGGCGCTCGGCGCGTCGGGCATGCCCTTGGGCGCGTACTTCTCGACGACCGCCCGGTGCCGAAGCACCGAACGTGATCGGTTGACGACCGACTGTCGCAGGTAGGCCAGTGCCTTGTCGGTGTCGCGCAGTCGACGCCAGGCGCCATGGATGGCGACGAACGCGTCCTGCACGACCTCCTCCGCGGTTGCCATATCGCGGACGAGTAAGACGGCGAGACGGACAAGAGACCGATAGTGCGCGCTGTAGAGCGCGGTAACGGCCATGTCGGCATCCCATCCGACGGGCACCGCCCCGAGCGACCTGTCGGCCACGAGGGTCTCGGTGGTCACATCAGTGGGACGCTTGGCCTTCCCAGAGGGTTTACGCTCTTCCGGTTCATTAGGGGGCATGACCCAGTCGTGTCCTCGCCAGGCGGCCATATATTGCTGCGCGCAAAGGGCTGTCGTGGTTGAAGTTTTGCACACCCACCATATCCGGGCGGATCTTTGTTTGCGGACGGGAACCATCACCGATTCGCAACGTCCTCAGCGGTATGGTGCCTGCATGGTGAGTGAAGCCGACTGCCTGTTCTGCAGGATCGTGGCCAAGGAGATTCCCGCGGAGATCGTCCACGAGACCGATCGCACGCTGGCCTTCCGCGACGTCAACCCCCAGGCGCCGACCCACGTGCTGGTGATCCCCAAGGACCACTACCGGGACGCGGCGGCCCTCGCCGCCGCCGACCACGGCCTGGCCGACGAGGTGATCAAGGCCGCGCACGCGGTCGCCCAGCGGGAGGGGGTCGCCGAGGTGGGCTACCGGCTCGTGTTCAACACCGGGCCCGCGGCCGGGCAGACCGTCTTCCACGTGCACGGACACGTGGTCGGCGGGCGCGACCTGCGGTGGCCGCCCGGCTGAAAACCGGTAGGCGCGATCTCGGCGATCGCGGCTAGCATGGCGGTGAAGTTCCACGCCTATATCTGGAGGCGAACAGGCCGTAAGGCCCGCTCATGTCCGAGACAAACGATTCCAGCAGAACGCCGCCGAGGTCCCGGGGTGCCAGCCGGACCCAGGCGAAGGTGGTTATTCCGGACGATCAGTCGATGGTCAGCCTGCTGGGCTCGCGCGACGAGCTGTTGCGCGTCATCGAGGGCGCCTTCCGCGCCGACATCCACGTCCGGGGAAACGAGATCACCGTCACCGGCAGCCCCGAGGAGAGCAGCACCGTGGTGCGGCTCTTCGAGGAGATGTCCGAGCTCGTCCGGGCGGGCGCGCAGCTCACGCCCGACGCGGTCGAGCGCAGCATCGCGATGCTGCGGATGACCTCCGACCGGCCCGCCGAGGTTCTCTCCCTGGACATCATCTCCTCGCGGGGCCGGACCATCCGCCCGAAGACCGTGAACCAGAAGCGTTACGTCGACGCGATCGACAGGTTCACCATCGTCTTCGGCATCGGGCCGGCCGGCACGGGCAAGACCTACCTCGCCATGGCGAAGGCGGTGAAGGCCCTCCAGGAGAAGAAGGTCAACCGGATCATCCTCACCCGCCCCGCGGTCGAGGCGGGCGAGCGGCTCGGCTTCCTGCCGGGCACGCTCTACGAGAAGATCGACCCCTACCTGCGCCCGCTCTACGACGCGCTGCACGACATGCTCGACCCCGACTCGATCCCCAGGCTGATGGCCGCGGGCACGATCGAGGTCGCCCCGCTGGCCTACATGCGCGGCCGTACGCTCAACGACGCCTACATCATCCTGGACGAGGCGCAGAACACCTCGCCGGAGCAGATGAAGATGTTCCTGACGCGGCTGGGCTTCAACTCGAAGATCGTCGTCACCGGTGACGTCACCCAGGTCGACCTGCCGAACGGCACCCAGAGCGGCCTCCGGGTCGTCCAGGACATCCTCGACGGCATCTCCGACATCCACTTCAGTCGCCTGACCAGTGCCGACGTGGTGCGGCATAAGCTGGTGGGAGACATCGTGGACGCGTACGGGCGTTACGACGAGACGCAGCGCCAGAGCAGCGCGGTGGAGCAGATCAAGGGCGTGGTCAAGCAGCGCCCCCGGGGGAGATCATGAGAGCGGCCGGTCGGGAAGCGGTGGGCGAGCGATGAGCACGGAGCGGCTCCTCCGCGGGAGGCGGACCGGGTCGTGCGGCACGGACCGGTCGCGCGGCGAGCGGGGAGCGAGGAACGGCCGATGAGCGTCGAGGTCAACAACGAGTCCGGCGTCGAGATCGACGAGGGGCTCATCGTCTCGCTGGCGGGGCACGTGCTGGAGCGGATGGGCATCAACCCGCTCGCCGAGCTGTCGATCCTGGTCGTCGACGAAGAGGCCATGTCGGTGCTGCACGAGCAGTGGATGGGCGAGCCGGGTCCCACGGACGTGCTCGCCTTCCCGATGGACGAGCTGCGCCCCGGTCCCGGCGCGGGCGCCAGGCAGGAGGGCGACGCGCCCACCGACCCGGCGCTCCTCGGCGACGTGGTGCTCTGCCCGCAGGTGGCCGCCAAGCAGGGGGCCGAGGCCGGGCACGGCACCGAGGCCGAGCTGGAGCTGCTGTGCACGCACGGCATCCTCCACCTGCTCGGCTACGACCACGCCGAGCCCGAGGAGCACAAGGAGATGTTCGGCCTGCAGGGCGAGCTTCTGGAGTCGTGGCGGGAGGTGCGCCCCCAGCGGTGAACTTCGCCAACGGGTGGTTGTTCTCGGCCGTCGTCCTCGTCGTGGTCGGCGGGCTGATCGCCAGCGCGGAGACGGCCCTGACCCGCATCTCAAGGGTTCGCGCGGAGGAGTTCGTCCGCGACGGCCGCCGGGGCGCGGAGCGCCTGCAGGCCATCGTCGCCGACCCGCCGCGCTACCTGAACCTGCTGCTCCTGCTCCGGCTGAGCTGCGAGCTGGTCGCCACGGTGATCGCCACGCTGCTCTTCATCGACTGGCTCGGTGACCAGGGCTGGGCCTACACCGCCGCGGCGGCCGTCATGATCGTCGTCAGCTACGTGATCGTCGGGGTCTCCCCGCGCACGCTGGGCCGCCAGCACGCGGAGCCGATCGCGCTCGCCAGCGCGCCCCTGGTCTACGGCCTGACCCGGATCTTCGGCCCCCTGCCCAAGCTGCTCATCCTGCTCGGCAACGCCGTGACGCCCGGCAAGGGCTTCCGCGAGGGGCCCTTCACCTCCGAGGCCGAGCTGCGCGACCTGGTCGACCTGGCCGAGGAGCGCAGGGTCATCGAGCCCGACGAGCGGGAGATGATCCACTCGGTCTTCGAGCTCGGCGACACCCTGGTCCGCGAGGTCATGGTGCCCCGCACCGACATGGTGTTCATCGAGCGCGGCAAGACGCTGAACCAGGCCCTCTCGCTCGCCCTGCGCAGCGGGTTCTCGCGGATCCCCGTGGTCGGCGAGAACGAGGACGACGTCATCGGCATCGCCTACCTCAAGGACATCGCGCGCCGGGTGCAGGACACCGGTGACGACGGGCGCGCCGAGCCGGTGGAGTCCCTCATGCGCCCGGCCACCTACGTGCCGGAGAGCAAGCCGATCGACCAGCTTCTCCGCGAGATGCAGGCCCGCCAGATCCACCAGGCCATCGTCATCGACGAGTACGGCGGCACGGCCGGCCTGGTCACCATCGAGGACATCCTGGAGGAGATCGTCGGTGAGATCGCCGACGAGTACGACCAGGAGGCGCCCAGGGTGGAGCCGCTGGAGGGCGGCGCGGTCCGGGTGACCGCGAGGCTCCCGGTGAGCGACCTGGAGGACCTGTTCGGCATCGAGCTGGAGGTCGACGACGTCGAGACCGTCGGCGGGCTGCTGGCGCACGCGCTGGGCCGGGTGCCGATCGCCGGTTCCCAGGCGGTGGTGGAGGGGCTCAGCCTGACGGCCGAGAGCCTCGCCGGGCGCCGCAACCGGATCGGTACGGTCCTCGTCACCAGGGCGATTCCCGTCGAGTCCGACTCCGTCTCGGCCTCCGCCGACCAGTGAGGACCCCGGGCCGTCGTGGCGGCCCGGGGATCGTTCGGGACAGGTGATCGGCCGGGCTGATTCCGGCGGGCGGCTCGGAACGGCTCAAAGCAGTTCAAGACGGCTCGGGACGGTTCCCGGGCGGACGATCCCGCCGACGGCTCAGGATGATCCCGGTGGGTGCTCCGGGCGGGTGGCTCGGGGCGCGTGGTCCCGCCGGGCGGGTCCGGGTGGGTGATCCGTTCCCAAGCCGTCCGCAAGCCTCCTGCAAGTGGGGCGCGTGATGCTTCTCCCACGGCACCCGGTCGCGCGGGAGCCGGTGGAGAAGGTCCCGGCGCCCGGAGGGGTTCGCGGTGCGAGGGACCGGCTCCGGGGGAGACAGAGTCACGCAGGGCTCCGAGGCTGTTCTGCGTCACTCGCTCAAGGGTGTTCTCGACCGTGAAATGCGGTTGAGGGCACCCTTAGGCGTTTATCGAATGATTGCCGCTTTTGCCGACGGGGAAGAAAGCGAGTCGGTGGGGAACGGGACGCCTCGCCCATGACATCGGGGGAATGCTCATGGCACGGGGAACGAGTTTTGTCGTTTTTGCGGTGTTATGTGGGCTTATATCGAGCACGCTGGCGGGGTGTGGCGGCGGCGCGGGGTCCGGCGACGCGATGGACCGTGCCGCGGAGCTGAACCGGCTGCGGGGGGTGCTCGGCGAGGCGCGGGACCTGCCGGACGGGTTCTCGGCCCGCCCGCGCAACGGCTGGCGCGCCCCCTTCCAGGCCGTCGACGAGGACTGCCGGCTCGTCCTCGACACCGCCGGGGGCAGGCCGCCGAAGCGGGCGCTGGGAGCGCGGGCCGCCGTGACCTACCAGGGCGACGGGGTCGGGGAGCTGGCCGGGTTCGGCCTCGCCTCCTACGGCGGTGACGACGCGGCGCTCCACTTCGGCGAGCTCACCGAGGCGCTGGGCGGCTGCCCGGTCGCGCGGGCCCCCGTCGCGGGGCGCGGCACCGCCCTCAGGGTCTCCGACCTGGACCTGGGCTGGATCGGCGACGGGGTGCAGGCCAAGCGGCTGAACGGCAGGCTGAACGGGTACCCGTACGAGATGCACCTGGTGTTCGCCCTCAGCGGTCACACCCTGATCTCGCTGGTGCACGCCGGGGTCAGGGACGTCGACGCCACGCGCACCGGGCAGCTCGCCCGCCTGCTGGTCGACCAGGTCGACGAGGCCGGCGCGTAGGAGGGCGCCGTCCGGGCGCGGGAGGCCGCCCTCGGGAGGGTGGTGGCGGCGAGTTCCCCGGCTGAGCACCGTCCGGGCGTGGGAGGCCACCTGCGCGGCGAAGGGGGCGTCATCCGGGGAGAGCGACCCGGGTGAGCACCGTCCGGGAGGGTGCCGTCTGAGAGCATCGCGTGGACGAGGTGGACAAGCCGGACAAAGTGGACGAAGCTGCCGGGCGATGAGGGGGCCGGGTGGGCGGGGCCGGGTCGCCGTGGGGGCGGGAGCTGAATACCCTTGTGCCGTGAGTGACGCGACCCTCGACCCCGAGGACAAGAAGATCATCGTGCTGGCCCGTTCCGCCCGTGCCCGCAACGGTGCCGCCGAGGGTGCCGCCGTGCGGGACGAGACCGGCCGGACCTACTCGGCGACCAACGTGGCGCTGCCGTCGCTGACCCTCTCGGCGCTCCAGGTCGCCGTGGCGATGGCCGTGTCCAGCGGGGCGGAGTCGCTGGAGGCCGCCGCGCTGGTCACGGCGGGTGACGGGCCCTCCGACGCCGACACGCGGGCGGTCCGCGATCTGGGCGGCGAGGCCGTGCTCGTGGCCGGTCCCGACGGGACGCCGCGTCAGAGCTGAGCCCGGCATCGGCGACAATGGTTGACGTGAGTTCCTCAGCTGCTGATTTCCATGCCGGTTTCGCCTGCTTCGTCGGCCGGCCCAACGTCGGCAAGTCCACGCTGATGAACGCGTTGGTCGGCACGAAGGTGGCGATCACCTCTTCCAAGCCCCAGACGACCCGCCGGGCCATCCGCGGCATCGTGCACCGCCCCGACTCCCAGCTCGTCATCGTCGACACGCCGGGCCTGCACCGGCCGCGCACGCTCCTGGGTGAGCGGCTCGACAGCCTGGTGCTCTCCACCCTCACCGAGGTCGACGTGATCGGCTTCTGCGTGCCCGCCAACGAGCCCATCGGCAAGGGCGACCGGTTCATCGCGGAGAAGCTCGCGGGCGTCAAGAAGACCCCGGTGGTCGCCGTGGTGACCAAGTGCGACCTGGCGACCCGCGAGCAGATCGCCACGCAGCTGCTCGCGATCTCCCAGCTCGCCGACTTCGACGACATCGTCCCGGTCTCCGCGCAGTCGGGCGAGCAGCTCGACGTGCTGGCCGACGTGCTGGTCCGGCACCTCCCGGAGAGCCCGCCGCTGTACGAGGGCGGCCAGCTCACCGACGAGCCCGAGCAGGTGCTGGTCGGCGAGCTGATCCGCGAGGCGGCCCTGGAGGGCGTACGCGACGAGCTGCCGCACTCGATCGCGGTCGTCGTCGACGAGATGCTGCCCAGGGAGGGACGCGACGACCTCCTCGACATCTACGCGCACATGTTCGTCGAGCGCCCGTCCCAGAAGGCCATCGTGATCGGGCACAAGGGGTCCCGGCTCAAGGACGTCGGCAGCCGCGCCCGCCAGCAGATCGAGGCGCTCCTCGGCACCCGCGTCTACCTCGACCTGCGCATCAGCGTCGCCAAGGACTGGCAGCGCGACCCCAAGCAGCTCCGCCGCCTGGGCTTCTACGACTGACGCTCCGGCCGCCCCTCCCAGAGGGGGTCCCGCTACCGAGTGCCCCGCCCCTCCCAGAGGTGGTCCGGCCGTCCCCTCAAGTGAGTGCAGGGTTCCACGACCGGGGCTTCGGCCCCGCCCCCTCACGGGTGGTTCCACTGCCGACGAGCCGGACGCTCCCTCGAAGGCGGTTCTACGGCCGAGGGCCCGGCTCGTCGAGGGTGGTCGCCTTCTCGCCCTGCCGGAGCCGTCGTCGCAGCTCGACGGCGTCCCGGCCGAGCGCGGAGACCAGGGTGCCGGGTCCGGCCAGCGGGAGGACCGCCCAGCCGTCCCCGACCACCGTCTCGGGTGCCCGCCCGGTGATCAGGGTGCTGCCCACGCAGCGGGCGTCACCGTAGACGGCGGAGCTGCCGTCGATCTCCGGGTCGCCCACCACGAACTCCTGGCGGAGCAGCGGCACCCCGCCGAGGACCGCGTCGAAGCGCGAGTGGCAACGGCCCGGCCGCTCGCCGTACCGGCCGAAGACGATCTCCTCGCGCCAGAGCACCCGCGCGTCCTCGGCCAGGTCCAGCCGGACGACCGTGCGGTGCAGGCAGCCCGCCGCGAGCACCGTCGGTTCCGGCGCGAACCGCAGCGAGGCGCCCGCGCCGACCCTGGCCGTGATCGTCATCACCGACTCGGCCCCGGTGAGGCCGGGCAGCACCAGCGTGCTCGCGACCGACCGCACCTCCAGCGCGGTGCCGGGCGCCACCTCGATGTCGAGGGCGAGGTCGTCGCCGCCCAGCGGGCCCGCCGCGGTGGACACCAGGTGCACCCGGCCCGGCGCGGTCGCCCGCACCGTGAGCGGCGGCCCCGAACGCATCGTGGCGAGGACGGTCCGGCCGCCGGGGTCCAGGCGGGTGACGATCGCCGCCCGCGCCCTCATCGACCGCCGCCCGGCCGGGCCCGGTTCCGGCCGTACGGGCCGGGCGGGCGCGGGGGCGTCGTCGTGGACGGGCGCGGGTGCGGGAGCCGGGGCTGAGTCGGTGACGGGCATGGGATCAGGCGTTGGAGTGCTCGTGGGCCCAGGACTCGACCAGGCCGGTGACCCATTCGGAGACCGCGTGCGCGCTCGGGTCGTCCCTGATCGAGGTGAACAGCACGGGCCTGCCCTCCCGTACGGCCGCCGCGTCGCGCGACATGACCGTGAGGTCCGCGCCGACCATCTGGGCGAGGTCGGTCTTGTTGACCACGAGCAGGTCGGCCGTCGTGACGCCGGGGCCGCCCTTGCGCGGGACCTTGTCGCCGCCCGACACGTCCAGCACGAAGATCTGCCGGTCGGCCAGGCCCCTGCTGAAGGTCGCGGTGAGGTTGTCCCCGCCGCTCTCCACGATCACCAGGTCGAGCGGGCCGAACCGTTCCTCCAGGGTCTCCACCGCGTCGAGGTTGGCCGCGATGTCGTCGCGGATGGCGGTGTGCGGGCAGCACCCGGTCTGCACGGCGACGATCCGCTCGGGGTCGAGCACGCCCGCCCTGCGCAGGAAGTCGGCGTCCTCGGTGGTGTAGATGTCGTTGGTCACCACGCCCAGGCGCATCGAGGGGCCGAGCGTCCGGCACAGGGCCGCGGTCAGCGCGGTCTTGCCGCTGCCGACGGGCCCTCCGATGCCCAGACGCAGTGCTCGTCCGTGAGGGTCGGCGGCGTGGTGGTGGTCGTCGTGGTTGGCGCCCATGGGGGTCACCGTCCTTCCAGGTGGTCGTCAGGAGACGAAGAGCCTCAGATCTGCGCGGATGTGCTGTTCGGCGAGCAGGTCGAGCGCGGGGGCGGCGTGCGCGGGCAGTGACTCCCACGATCCGTCCGACCCCCCGGTGGGAACGGTGGCCGCGACCCTTTCCAGGGCCGGGGCGAGTTCGGCGAGCAGGCGGTGGACGGCGACCGGGTCGAGGCCCAGCAGCCGTACCGCCGCCGTGGCGGGTCCGGTGACGGAGGTGTAGGCCGCCGCGAGGGCGGCCTCGGCGGGGGAGCACCCCGCCACGGCCGCCACCGCGCCGAGCGCGAGCGGGTGGTGGGCGCCCTGGGGGACGGCCCCGGCCAGCGCGTCGAGCACCGGGGAGGGCCAGATCCTCCGCGAGGTCCGCAGCAGCAGCCTGCCCTGCGTGCGGCTCGCCTCCCGCTGGGCGGGCGAGGAGATCCTGGCGTCGGCCTCCGCGTCCAGCCGTACCCACGCGGAACGGCTCGTCTCCGGGGGCGGGGACGAGCCGTTCGCGGGAGCGGGGGTGGGAGCGGGGAGGACACCGTTCGCCCGTGCGGGGACCTCCGCCGGTGGGCCGTCCGCCGGGGGCGGGGGGCTCGCGGAGAGGTGGGCCGCGCCGAGCTCGCAGGCCGCGGCGGCGAGGGCGGCCGTCACCAGGCCCGCGGTGGCCAGGCGGCCCCGCAGGAAGGCGGCGAGACCGGCGAGGTCGTGGATCGCGCCGATCCTGACCGCCTCCTCGGCGCCCCCGGAGTGGCCGTGGCCCCCGGCGGGCAGCCGGGAGTCGGCCAGGAGCAGCAACGCGGCGTTCATGCGCTACGGGGTCTCCTTTCGGCTGGACGAGACGGGCGGGACGGACCCGGCGGGACGGGACCGGTTGGACGAGACGGCGTGGCGGCCGATCGGCGGCCGGTCAGAACAGGAAGTAGCGCTGGGTCATGGGCAGGGTCTCGGCGGGGGCGGGTTCGATGACCTCGCCGTCGACGCTGACGGCGAAGGTGTCGGGGTGGACGTCGATCCTGGGCATGGCGTCGTTGAGCGGCATGCTCTCCTTGCCCCTGCGCCGGACGTCGGCCACCGGCAGCAGGCGCCTGCGTACGGCCAGGCGGTCGGCGAGGCCGTCCTCGATCGCGAGGGGGGCGACGAAGTGGACCGACGTGGCGGCGGCGGTGACCGGGGCGGCGCCGAACATCGGGCGCGGCATCACCGGCTGCGGGGTCGGGATGGAGGCGTTGGCGTCGCCCATCTGGGCGTACGCGATGACACCGCCCTTCACCACCAGGTCCGGCTTGATGCCGAAGAAGGCCGGGTCCCACAGGACCAGGTCGGCCAGCTTGCCGGTCTCCACCGAGCCGACCTCGCCGTCCAGGCCGTGGGCGACGGCCGGGCAGATCGTGTACTTGGCGACGTAGCGCCGGGCGCGCAGGTTGTCGGCCGGGCCGTCGCCGGGCAGCGCGCCCCGGCGGCGCTTCATCACGTGCGCGGTCTGCCAGGTACGGATGATCGTCTCGCCCACCCGGCCCATCGCCTGGGAGTCCGAGCCGATCATCGAGATCGCGCCCATGTCGTGCAGGATGTCCTCGGCCGCCATCGTGGACGGCCGGATCCGGGACTCGGCGAACGCCAGGTCCTCGGGGATGGACGGGTTGAGGTGGTGGCAGACCATCAGCATGTCGAGGTGCTCGTCGAGTGTGTTGACGGTGTGCGGGCGGGTCGGGTTGGTCGAGGACGGCAGGATGTTGCCGTAGGAGGCGACCCGGATGATGTCCGGCGCGTGGCCGCCGCCCGCTCCCTCGGTGTGGTACGCGTGGATCATCCGGTCGCCGATCGCCGCCAGCGTCGACTCCACGAACCCGGCCTCGTTGAGGGTGTCGGTGTGGATGGTGACCTGGGTGCCGGTGGCGTCGGCGACCGACAGGCAGGCGTCGATGGCGGCGGGGGTGGTGCCCCAGTCCTCGTGCAGCTTGAATCCCGAGGCCCCGGCGCGGAGCTGTTCGAGCAGGCCCTCGCGGCTGACCGTGTTGCCCTTGCCGAGCAGCGCGACGTTGATCGGGTAGGAGTCGAGCGACTCCAGCATCCGGGCGAGGTACCAGGTGCCGGTGACGGTGGTGGCCTTGGTGCCCTCGGCGGGCCCGGTGCCGCCGCCCACGATGGTGGTCACCCCGGCGGCGAGGGCCTCGTCGAGGATCTGCGGGCAGATCAGGTGGACGTGGGAGTCGATCGCCCCGGCGGTCAGGATCTTCCCGTTGCCCGCGAGGATCTCGGTCGAGGGGCCGATGACCAGGTCGGGGTGGACGCCGTCCATGGTGTCGGGGTTCCCGGCCTTGCCGATCGCGACGATGCGGCCCTCACGGATCCCGATGTCGGCCTTGACCACGCCCCAGTGGTCGAGGATCACCGCGCCGGTGATCACCAGGTCGGGGGAGCCCTCGGCCCTGGTGGTCCTGGCCTGGCCCATCGACTCCCTGATGACCTTGCCGCCGCCGAAGACGGCCTCGTCGCCCGCCCCCGAGGGGCCCATCGACAGGTCCTCGGTGACCTCGACGAGCAGGTCGGTGTCGGCCAGCCTGATCCGGTCGCCGGTGGTGGGGCCGTAGAGGGCGGCGTAGCGGGATCGTTCAATGAACACTGGGGCTCCCGTCGAGAGGTCCGGCCCACTCCGGGCGGAGACCGGGGACGATCCGCAGCCCGCCGATCGGCACGAGGGTCACGTCGCGCTCCACGCCGGGCTCGAAGCGCACCGCCGTGCCGGCCGGGACGTCGAGCCGGGTGCCCCAGGCCGCCTGGCGGTCGAACTCCAGGCCGGGGTTGCACGCGGCGAAGTGGTAGTGCGAGCCGACCTGGATCGGCCGGTCGGCGGTGTTGACGACGCGGACGGTGACGCGCTCGCGGCCCGGGTTGAGCGGGATGGGCGCGTCGCCGTACAGGATCTCACCGGGTGTCATCGGGGTTCACCGTTCCTGGGGTGCGGCGGGGTACGGCGGGGTGCGGCCGGGTACGGCGGGGTGCGGCGGAGTACGGCGGGGTGTCGCGGAACGCCCGCGTGCGCGGTGCGGCCGGTCGTCACGGGATCGCCCACGTGTGGAAGGCGGCCGGTCGTCACGGGGTCGCCCGGGTGCGGAGGGCGACTGGTCTTCACGGGATCGCCCGGGTGGGGAAGGCGGCCGGTCTTCACGAGGGTTCCCGGCGGGTGCGGGGTGGCCGGTCGTCACGGGGTCGGCCGGGGCTCACGGGATGGGGTGGTGGACGGTGACGAGCTTGGTGCCGTCGGGGAAGGTGGCCTCGATCTGGACCGACGACAGCATCTCCGGCACCCCGTCCATGACGTCGTCGCGGGACAGCACCTTGCGGCCCGCGTCCATCAGCTCGGCGACGGTGCGTCCGTCCCTGGCGCCCTCCATGAGGAAGGACGCGATGATCGCGGTGGCCTCGGGGTGGTTGAGCCGGAGGCCCCGTGACCTGCGGTCGCGGGCGACACCGGCGGCGACGTGGATGAGCAGGCGTTCCTGCTCGTGTGGTGTGAGCCGCATTCCCGGACCATAGGAACCATCGGTTTCCATGATGTTGCACGTCGATGTCGTGCCGGTTTCCAGGTGCCGCGAGTAGGGCGAACGGGGGAAAAGTGCTCGTCAGAGCGCTCTTTCCTGCGGGTATGCCGAGACGTTCCGAACTAGATATCACGAAATTTGGTGATTTGTCGGGATAAAAAGCGGCCTGGTGTTCGCGCCGCCACGTCCTGTCACGGCGGTGAAATCCCGGTAAAGCGCAATTAACAACTGCGAACTAGGCGGGAAACCTCACTCAGTCACCTTGACGGCAGATAGATCGGTGCGGGGGCCGTACCGGCAAGGAGGAAAGTCATTGAGGAACACAGTGTGGCGCTCCGGGTTCGTCGTCGCGGCGCTGGCCACGGCGCTGACCGCCTGCGGAGGCGAAGCCCCCTCGGGCACGAACGCGGCCTCCGCCGGCGGTGGTGAGGACGGCATCAAGGTCGGCATCCTGCACTCGCTCAGCGGCACGATGGCCATCAGCGAGGTGACCGTCAGGGACTCGGAGCTGCTCGCCATCGAGGAGATCAACGCCGCGGGCGGCGTGCTCGGCAAGAAGCTGATCCCCGTGGTGGAGGACGGCGCGTCCGACTGGCCCACCTTCGCGGAGAAGGCCACCAAGCTCATCCGCCAGGACAAGGTCGCCACCACCTTCGGCGGGTGGACCTCCGCCAGCCGCAAGGCGATGCTGCCGGTGTTCGAGCGGAGCAAGGCCCTGCTGTGGTACCCGGTCCAGTACGAGGGCCTGGAGAGCTCGCCCTACATCTTCTACACCGGCGCGACCACCAACCAGCAGATCATCCCCGGCCTCGACTACCTCAAGGAACAGGGCAAGAAGAAGATCTTCCTGGTCGGCAGCGACTACGTCTTCCCGCGCACCGCCAACAAGATCATCAAGGCGTACGCGGCGGCGAACGGGATGGAGATCCTCGGCGAGGAGTACACCCCGCTCGGCCACACCGAGTACAGCACGCTGACCAACAAGGTCGTCCAGGCCAAGCCGGACGCCGTCTTCAACACCCTCAACGGTGACAGCAACGTCGCCTTCTTCAAGCAGCTCAACAGCGCCGGGGTCACCGCCGAGCAGATGCCCGTCCTGTCGGTGAGCGTCGCCGAGGAGGAGGTCAAGGGCATCGGCGTCGACAACATCGCCGGACACCCCGTCGCCTGGAACTACTACCAGACCACCGAGAACCCGGCCAACGAGAAGTTCGTCGCCGCGTTCAAGGCCAAGTACGGCGCCGACAAGGTGACCTCCGACCCGATGGAGGCCGGGTACAACGCCGTCTACCTCTGGGCCGAGGCCGTCAAGAAGGCCGGGTCCGTCGAGGTCGAGGCCGTGAGGAAGGCCGCCGGGGGCATCGCCCTGGAGCGTCCCGAGGGCCTGGTCACCATCGACGGCGAGAACCAGCACATGTACAAGACGGCCAGGATCGGCGTGATCCAGCCCGACGGCCTCATCAAGGAGGTCTGGAACTCCGGCGAGCCGATCAAGCCCGACCCCTACCTCAAGGGCTACCCCTGGGCGAGCGGCCTGGCCAACGGCTGATCCCCTCTCAGACCGGCTCCGGACCGGGCCGTGACCAGATCACGGGCAGCACCGTGACGCACCCACAATGCGGTGCGGCCCGGCTCCGGAGCCAATCACTCGTAGGAAGGGGACCTTCGGTGGAGGCGTTTCTCAACCAGCTCCCGATCGGCCTGTCCATCGGCGCCGTACTGCTCCTCATCGCCCTCGGCCTGACGTTCACGTTCGGCCAGATGGGCGTGATCAACATGGCCCACGGCGAGTTCATCATGGCGGGCGCGTACACCGCCTACCTGCTCCAGGACCTCACCGGCCGGATGGCCGTGATCGTCGCCCTGCCCGTCGCCTTCCTGGTCGCCGGGCTGATGGGACTCGTCCTGGAACGGACCGCGATCCGGCACTTCTACGGCCGCCCGCTCGACACCCTGCTGCTCACCTGGGGCGTCAGCCTCGTGCTGCAGCAGCTCGCCCGCGACCTGTTCGGGGCACCCAACGTGCAGGTCCAGGCGCCCACCTGGCTGCAGGGAGGCATCGCGTCCCTGCCGTACAACCGGCTGTTCATCTTCGGCCTGGCCATCGCGACCGTTGTCAGCATCTGGGCGTACATGAACCGCACCGGCCAGGGACGCCGGATGCAGGCGGTGATGCAGAACCGGCAGCTCGCCGCGGTGAGCGGCATCAACACCGCCCACGTGGACCAGCGCACCTTCTTCATCGGCTCGGGCCTGGCCGGGGTCGCCGGGGTGGCCCTCACCCTGATCGGCCCCGTCGGACCCGCCCTCGGCACCTACTACATCGTCGACGCCTTCCTCGTGGTCGTCGCCGGAGGGCTCGGCCAGCTGCGCGGCGCCGTCATCGCCGCCGCGGGACTCGGCCTGCTCAACTCGTACGCCGAGTTCTGGAGCGACGCCAGCCTGGCGAAGGTCATCGTGTTCGCCGCGATCATCGCCTTCCTCCAGTTCCGGCCGCAGGGCCTGTTCGTACTCCGATCGAGGGCTTTGACATGAATCTCGCACGCCTCAGGGGGCCCGGGGTCTTCGCGGTGGTGGCCGTGCTGGCCCTGGTGGTCGCACCGCTGCTGCTGGAGCCCTTCCGCCTCGGCCTGCTGGCCAAGTACCTCTGCTTCGCGATCGTCGCCCTGGGCATCGGCCTGGCCTGGGGGCAGGGCGGCATGCTCGTCCTGGGCCAGGGCGTGTTCTTCGGGCTCGGCGGCTACGCCATGGCCATGCACCTGAAACTGGTGGACGCCCAGGGCGACCTGCCCGACTTCATGGTGTGGAGCGGGGTCGAGCAGCTGCCCGCGCTGTGGAAACCGTTCGCCAACCCGGTGTTCGCGCTGGTCATGGTCGTCGCCGGGCCGATGCTGATCGCGACGGTGCTGGGCCTGCTGGTGTTCAGGCAGCGGGTGCGCGGCGCGTACTTCGCGATCCTCACCCAGGCGCTCGCCGCCGCGTTCGTCATCCTGCTCGTCGGCCAGCAGGGCCTCACCGGCGGCACCAACGGCCTCACCAACTTCTACGACCTGTTCGGCCAGGACCTGGCGGCCGACTCGACCCAGCGCGGGCTGTACTTCGCGGTCGCGATAGTCACCGGGCTGCTCTATCTCGGTGCCCGCCAGCTGGTCGGCAGCCGCTTCGGGCGGCTGCTCGTCGCCATCAGGGACGGCGAGGACCGCGTCAGGTTCCTCGGCTACGACCCGGCGAGGGTCAAGACCGTCACCTTCGCGCTGTCGGCGGGCATGGCCGGGCTCGCGGGGGCGATGTTCGTGCCCGTGGTCGGCATCATCTCGCCCGCGCTGCTGGGCGTGGTGCCCTCCCTCGAACTCGTCGTCGCGGTCGCGGTGGGCGGCAGGTTCGCACTGGCCGGGGCGATCCTCGGCGCGGTCGTCATGGGGTACGCCAAGACGTCGTTCAGCGAGCAGTTCGCCGACGGCTGGCTCTACCTGCAGGGCGCGCTGTTCATCCTCGTCATGACCCTGGCCCCCAAGGGGATCCTCGGCGTGGCGGCGTCGGCGCGCGACGCCTGGGCGCGGAGGTCGAGGCGCCGTACGGACCCCGAGCCGCCGCCCGCGGAGGCTCCCGGTACGAGAGTCATGGAGGAGGTCGGATGAGCCCGATGATCGAGGTACGCGGGCTGTCGGTGGTCTTCGACGGCTTCCGCGCCATCGACGGCATCGACCTCACGGTCGAGAAGGGGGAGCTGCGCTTCCTGATCGGTCCCAACGGGGCCGGGAAGACCACGCTCATCGACGTCATCACCGGCCTCACCCGGCCGACCACCGGCGAGGTCGTCTTCGACGGCCGCAGCCTGGTCGGCCAGCGCGAACACAAGATCGTCCGGCTCGGCGTCGGGCGGACCTTCCAGACGTCGGTGGTCTTCGAGGAGCTCAGCGTCCTGGAGAACCTCGACCTGGCGGCCTCCTTCCGCCGCCCGCTCTGGTCGCTGGCCCGGCGCAGGCGCGGAATCTCCGACGCCGTCGCCGAGGCCCTGGAGACCACCGGCCTGAAGGAACTGGCCGACCGGCCCGCGGGGGTGCTCTCCCACGGGCAGCGGCAGTGGCTGGAGATCGGCATGCTGCTCACCCAGAGCCCCAAGCTGCTCCTGCTGGACGAGCCGGTGGCCGGAATGTCCAAGGACGAGCGGGAGCGCACCGGCGAGCTGCTGACGTCCGTGGCGAACGACCACACGGTGATCGTGATCGAACATGACATGGAGTTCCTGCGCAGGTACGCCTCGCAGGTCACCGTCCTGCACGAGGGCAAGGTGCTGATCGAGGGATCGGTCGACCAGGTCCGCGACGACCCGCGCGTGCAGGAGGTCTATCTCGGAAGGAAGCGCAGCGATGCTGTCGGTACAGGAACTTGACGCCGGGTACGGCAGGGCCCGGGTGCTGTTCGGGGTCTCCCTGGAGGTGGAGCCCGGCCAGCTGATGTGCGTGATGGGCCGCAACGGGGTGGGCAAGACCACCCTGCTCAACACCGTGATGGGCGTGCTTCCCGCCACCGCGGGGTCGGTCACCTTCGAGGGCCGCGACGTGACGCGTATGCCGCCCCACGAGCGGGTCAAGCTCGGCATGGCGTACGTCCCCCAGGGGCACGAGACGTTTCCGCAGCTCAGCGTGCTCGGCAACCTCCAGGTCACGTTGGAGGCCGCCAAGGGGCCGCAGGAGGCGCTGGAGGAGGCCCTGGAGACCTTCCCGAGGCTGAAGCCGCTGCTCAAGCGGCGCGCCGGGTTCCTGTCCGGCGGGCAGCAACAGCAGCTCGCCATCGCCCGCGCGCTCGTCACCCGTCCCAAGCTGCTCATCCTCGACGAGCCCACCGAGGGCATCCAGCCGTCGATCATCATCGAGATCGAGGAGGCGATCGAGCGGCTGCACGCCACGGGCCTGTCGCTCCTGCTGGTCGAGCAGTATCTGGACCTGGCGCTCCGGCTCGCCGACCGCTTCCTCATTCTCGACGCCGGGCACGTCGTCCACTCGGGGGCGGCCGAGGAACTGCGCGGGGAGGGAATTCACCGCCTTCTCGCCGTCTGACCCCTAAGGCGGTGAATCGGACTTTCCATATCAAGAAGGCCGTGTTTGATCACTTCTTGATGAAGGGGGTCCCGTCGTGGGTGATGACGACATAGCCTGCCCAGAAAAGCGGAGTCCGGGGGTGTCATGGCGAAGGAACCTGCGGACGGGGAAAAGCGACCGGAGGGGGCCTCCTCCTCTCCCGATCCCTCCTCTCCCGAGTCTCCCGGGTCTCCCGCGCCTCTCGAATCCTCCGAGGCTCCCGAGAAGCGGGTCCGGTCCTCCCGCGAGGAGACCGGGCTCTCCCGGGAGACCGGCTCTTCCCGTGGGGCTGTCGGTGGCGGGGCTGTCAGTGGCGCGGTCGGCGGCCCGGCCGGTGACGAGCGTGCGGCGCGGTCCGGCCGCGTGACCGGATCGCCGGACGGTGAGGCTCCCGGCCGGCGGTCCGGCCGGGGCGCAGGGGAGACGCCCGCCGGAGAGCGCGACCGACGGCCGGAGGACGCGCCCCACCGGCGTTCCGACGAGCGGCGCTCCGACGACCGGCACGAACGCGACCGGTACGAACGCGACCGCCGCGATGACGACCGGCGGTCCGACGATCGGCGCGACGACGAACGGCACGGGCGTGGGCGGCGGTCCCACGGGCCGTACGAGCGCGACCGCCGGGACGACGACCGGTACGCGCCCGTCCGGCGGTCCGACGACCGGTACGACCGTGACCGGTGGTCCGATGACAGGTACGACCGCGACCGGCGCGACGACGACCGCCACGACCGCCACGACCGCGATCCGCGGCCGGAGGGCGCGGACGCCGAGGGCGCCTACCCCGGGCAGCCGATCGGGTCGCCCGGGCCACCCGGCCCGCCGGGACCGTCCGGCCCGCCCCGCCGCCGCGGGTTCCGCCGCTTCCGGCTCGCCGCCTGGATCGCGCTGGTCCTCGCCGCCGTCGTGGTCGGGGTGTCCATCGCGTGGGTGAGCGGGCCTCCCACCGAGGCCGAGCTGCGCGAGAAGGCGGGGCTCCTCGACAAGGACAGACTCCTCATCGGCGTGAAGGAGGACACCCCGGGCATCGCCCTGCGGAAGCCGGGGGAGAGCGGTTTCACCGGCTTCGACATCGACATCGCCTACATGATCGCGGCGGACCTGGGCTTCCGGCCCGACCAGGTCGACTTCCTCTCCATCGAGACCGAGGACAGGGCGCGCATGCAGGCCCGCGACACGGGCGGCGCGTTCGTCAAGGTCGACCTCGTGGTGGCGACCTTCAGCGTGACGCCCGAGCGCAGGGCCGACCCCTCCGTCGGCTTCTCCACGCCCTACCTCTACACCGAGCAGTCGGTGGTGACCAGGGCCGACTACCCCGACGACAACGTCCCCTCCCTGGGGCAGCTGGAGGGCAAGAGGGTCTGCTCGCTCGGCACCTCGACCTCCCTGGCCGAGCTGAGGAAGGCGATCAAGGTCGATCCCATCGCCGAGCTCCTGATCAGCAAGTGCGTCGACCGTCTCGCGGACGGCGTCGCGGCCAACAGGGCGGCCGACGCGGTGACCACCGACGCGGCCCTGCTGGCCGGGTTCGTCGCGGAGCCGGGCAGGAAGCTGCGCCACCACGACATCGCGCTGGAGAAGACGGAGATGTGGGCGGTCAACGCGGGCTCCAACGGCGCGCTGCGCACCCTGGTCGACCTCGCCCTCTACCGCTCCTACGCCGATCCGGGCAACAAGAGCTGGGAGGAGGCGTACGAGAAGCACATCAGGCCGTTGCTGGCGGCCAACCCGGGGGTGGACGTGGCGCAGGCGCGGCAGCCCTGCGCGCTCCCGCCCGACGTGCGCCGCTGGCCGTGGGAGCGGACCCTCCCCGTGCAGGATTGCCCCTCCGCCCCTTGAAGCGCGATCCCCTGAGACCCGGCGCGCGGGTGAGGGACGCGCCGAGGAACCAGGAGTGGTTCCTCACGCTGCTGCCGGTGTTCCCGATCGTCCTGCTGGTGATGCGGCTGTGGTACGCCAGCAAGCAGGACACCCAGACGCTGCTCCTGCTCGTGCAGACCATCAGCCCGCTGGGCCTGCTGAGCGCTGTCCTGCTGACCACGGTGTGGGTGCTGCCCGTCGTCGTGGTCGGCGGCAGGCTCCTCGGCACGCTTCACTGGATCAGCACGGGCCGCTCCTCGTGGCTGGTGCACAGCGCCCAGCGGCTGCCCGGCTGGGTGGTGGTCCTCGCCGTCGCGATGGGCGTGTGCACCTGGCAGCTGCGCTTCCTGCCGACGCTGGCGATGCTGTCGCTGGCCCTGCTCGGGCTGACCGTGCGCGAACGCTTCCCGGACCACGAGGAGCTGCGGACCACGTTCTGCTACGCGCTTCCGGTGATCGCCGCCGTGCTGTCGTACGTCCTGCTGTGGCCGGCCATCGTCTCCGCGTTCACCGCGCGGGACGTGGCGACGGCGATCCTTCTCACGCTTCCCCCGGTGTTCGCGGCGCTGCTGACCGGCCCGGTGCCCGAGGCGCCGGCGAGGGTGCTGACCCACGGCATCGCGATCGGGATGGCGGTGTTCACCCCGTTCCTGGTCGGCGTGGTGGTGATGAGGGCGCCGATCCTCCCGCTGGTCGCCATGCAGATCACCCCGGAGAGGCCGGACGGGAAGGCCGGGGAGGAGACCGAGGAGGTGGTCGTGGGCTACATGGTCGCCAGCGACGACCAGATGACCACCGTCCTCAAGCGTGACGGTGTCGTGGAGTTCATCCAGAACGACCGGCTGCGCTCGAAGGTGCTCTGCCCCGACCCCGGCGAGGTGCCCAGGACGTGGGTGAACCTGCACGGCTGGTACGTCGAGCACAGCGTGATCTCCTGGCTCGCCCCGGTCTCGCAGCGGGCCCCGGCCGACTCGCGCTGCGAGGGCCGTCCGGCCGAGGAGACCTCCCCGGCCGAGGAGACCTCCCCGGCCGGGGAGAAAAGCCCGGCCGAGGAGGCCGCCCCGGCCTCGCCCTCCCCGTCCTCGTCCCCGAGCTCCGCCGGGTCCCCGGGCGCGACCGAGACTCCGAGCGCGGCCGGGTCTCCGAGCCCGGTCGGGTCTCCGGGCGCTGTCGAGGGCCCACGCTGACACCGGCTCACCGGTCCCTTCCGTGTGGAAGGGCCGGAAGGGCGCGGCGGGTCACGGCAGGTCGCGGCGGGTCACGGTGCGTCGTGTGGGCACGGTGCGCCGGTCAGGACGCGCGGCGGCCGATGATCTCCCGGACCACCGAGGCCAGCAGGTCGACGTCGGCCTCGGTGGTACGCCAGTTCAGGATGGCCGGTCGCAGCGCGGTCATCCCCCGGTAGGTCGTGGTTCCGGCGTACACCCGGCCGTCGGCGAGCAGTTCCGCGCCGAGCCACGCGTTCAGCGCGTCCAGCTCCTCCGGGGGGACGCCGGGCGGGCGGTAGCGGAAGCAGACCACGCACAGCCGTACCGGAGCCAGGAGCTCCAGGTCGGGGGCCTCCTCGACGATCGCGCCGAGCCGCAGGGCCAGGTCGTGGTGACGTTCGACCATCTCCCGGTACCCCTGCCTGCCGTACGCCCGCAGGGTCGCCCAGACGGGCAGCGCCCGCGCCCGCCGGGAGGACTCGGGGCCCAGGACGTTGTAGTTGACGTGCGGGTCGTCGCCGGGCGGCAGGTACGCGGCACCCCACGCGCCGAACGACCTGGCCATGAGCTCCGGCTCGCGGACGAACGCGAACCCGCTCTCGTAGGGCACGTTCAGCCACTTGTGCCCGTCGGAGATCACCGAGTGCGCCCGCTCCACCCCCTTGACCAGGTGCGACAGTCGCGGGGAGGCCGCCGCGAACAGCCCGAAGGCCCCGTCCACGTGCAGCCAGGCGCCGTGCCGCTCGGCGAGGTCGGCCAGCTCGCCGATGGGGTCGAAGTCGCCGGTGTTCACCTCTCCCGCGTTCGCGATGATCACCGCGGGGCCGTCGATCTCGCCGAGCGCCCGGTCCATGGCCGCCAGGTCGACCCGCCCGGCCTCGTCCGCGGCGAGGATCCGCGCGCTGTCACGGCCGCAGCCGAGTATCTGCAGCGCCTTGCGGCTGCTCGGGTGGAGATAGCCCCCGGCCAGCACGGGCATCCGCGGCAGCCCCGCGAGCCCGTCCGCGCCCACGTCGGCCCCGTGCCGCTCGCCCCACCACTGCCGGGCGCACGCCAGGCCGGTGAGGTTGGCGAACGTGGCGCTCGGGGTCAGCACCCCGCCGTAGGACTCCGGCAGCCCGAACAGGTCCTTCAGCCAGCGCAGCGCGACGGTCTCCGCCCGGGTGGCGAACGGCGAGGTGAGCCAGAGTCCGCCCGCCTGGTCGAGCAGCGAGGTCACCCAGTCGCCGGCCTGGGCCGCCGGGGTCGAGCCGCCGACGACGAAGTGGAAGAAACGCGGTCCCGAGGAGTGCGTCGCCGCCCCGGTGCCGGCGCGCAGCAGCCGCCGTACGGTGTCGAGGGTGCCCTCTCCCCGCTCGGGGAGAGGGTGGTCGAGAAGGTCGACGAGCCCGTCGGACCCGTGGTCGTGAACGGGACGGCCGCCGAGCGAGTCGAGGTAGGGGCGGGCGGCCCGAGCCACCTCTTCCAGCGCGGCCGCGGCCTGGTCACGTTCATACAAAGGATCACTCATCCCCAAGGATGAGCACGTTCGCCCGCGACTCGCCACCCCGCGCCCCGCCCCTCCGGGGCGTCGATCAGCCGGGTGGCCGCGCGCCCGCCTCGGGTTCCGGGGGGCTGGGGTGGGCGCGGCGGGTGAGCGACGCGGAGTGGCCGGGGCGGCTCAGGGCGTCCAGGAGTGACGCGGTCAGCCCGCGGGTGACCGACGACCTCCCGAAAGGAGCTTTCGCGACGCGTGCCTGCCTTCGGGAAGAGGCTTCCCGCGGTGTGTGCCGGCCTCCGGGAAGAGGCTTCCCAGTGCCGGTCCCTCGGAAGGATCTTCCCGACGCGTGCCCGCCTTCACGAAGAGGCTTCTTGCGGTGTGTGCCGACCTCTCGGAAGCCTCTTCCCGGAGCATGTACCGACCTCCGGGAAGAGGCTTCCCGGGGTGTGTGTCGGCCTCCCCGAAGGATCTTCAGGGGCCGGTGGTCACTGGCGGTAGTCTTCGACCTCGTCGATCGGGCGGGGGGCCGCCGAGTCGGGGTCCTCGCCGAACTCGCGGCGCGCCCGGCGCTGCCTGAGCAGGTCCCACGCCTGGTCGAGAGCCTCCTCCAGGTGCTTGATCCGGTTGTTCTCCTCGTGGGAGGAGATCGAGTGCGAGCCCAGCTTCGCCCGGAGCTCCCGCTCCTCGGCGATCAGCTCGGTGATGTGGGCGAGGATGTCGCCGTCCCTCATGGCCGTTCCCCCTGTCAGAGTTCTTCTGGACTGTATCCGATCAGCAGGTCACCGCACCGTCGGAGGCCGACCCCACGACGGCGGCGTACTTGGCCAGCACCCCGCGCTCCACGACCCGGTCCGGGCGGCGCCAGGCGGCCCGCCTGCGGGCCAGCTCCTCGTCGCCGACCTCCAGGTCGAGCCGGTTCGCGGCGGAGTCGACGACGACGGTGTCCCCGTCGCGGACCAGCGCGATCGGCCCGCCGTGGTGCGCCTCCGGGGCGACGTGCCCGATGACCAGGCCGTGGGAGACGCCGCTGAAGCGGCCGTCGGTGACCAGGGCGACCGAGTCGCCCAGGCCCCGCCCGACGAGCGCCCCGGTGATCGAGAGCATCTCCCGCATCCCGGGACCGCCCGCCGGCCCCTCGTAGCGGACGATCACCACGTCGCCGGGGACGATCACGCCCTCCTGGATCGCGGCGAAGCACTCCTCCTCGGAGTCGAACACCCGGGCCGGGCCCTCCCTGCGGAAGTCGGGCCGCCCGCCGAGCTTGAGGACGCAGCCCTCGGGGGCGAGCGAGCCGCGCAGGATCGCGAGCGCTCCCGGACCCTTGACCGGCTCGGCCACGGTGGCGACCACCCGCTGGCCGGGCGCCTCGACGGCGTCGTCCGCGACCTGGGCCAGGGTGCGGCCGTCGACCAGGGTGACGTCCTCGCGCAGCAGCCCGGCCTCGCGCAGCCGCCGCGCCACCAGCGCGGTGCCGCCCGCGCGCCACAGGTCGGCGGCCGTGTGCCGGCCGCTGGGCTTGAGACCGGCCACGATCGGCACCCGGCGGCAGACCTCCCCGATGTCGTCGATCCGCAGCGGCAGCCCCGCCTCGCGGGCGATCGCGAGCAGGTGCAGCACCGCGTTCGTCGAGCCGCCCATCGCGGCGACCGCCACGAGCGCGTTGTGCAGCGCGCCCTCCGACAGCACCGTGGACGGCCGGGCGTCGCGGGCCAGCGCGTCCATCGCGATCTCCCCGGCGCGCCGGGCCGCCTCGTTCTTCTCCTCCGCGACGGCGGGGATGTCGCCGATGCCGAACGGCGCCAGGCCGAGGAAGTCGGCGATGCCCGCCATGGTGTTCGCCGTGTACTGGGCGGCGCAGGTGCCGGGGCCGGGGCACGCGTGCCGCGCGAGGTCGTCGACGTCCTCGGCGGACATGCGGCCCACCGCCCGCTCGCCGAGCGCCTCCCACATGTCCTGGATGGTGACGTCCCGGTCGCGCCAGCGGCCGGGCATCATGCTGCCGCCGTAGAGGACCACGGACGGCACGTCCAGCCGGGCGATCGCCATGATCGCCGCGGGGACGGTCTTGTCGCAGCCCACGACGCAGACCAGCGCGTCGAACCCGTGGGCGCGTCCCATCAGCTCGATCGAGTCGGCGATCACCTCCCGGCTCACCAGCGAGGCCCGCATGCCCGGCGTGCCCATGGTGAGGTTGTCGGAGACCGCGATCGTGTTGAACTCCATCGGGGTGCCCCCGGCCCGCCGCACCCCCTCGGCGACGTGCGCCGCCAGCTCGCGGTGGGTGAGGTTGCACGGCATGGTGCCGGTCCAGGTGGAGGCGATGCCCACGACCGGGCGGCGCATCTCCTCGTCGGACAGGCCCATGGCGTACAGGTGGGAGCGCGCGGGCGCGCGATCGGGATCGTCGGCGATGCCGGTGCCGGTGCCGGTGTCCGCGGCGATGCCCATACCGGTGTCCGTGCCGATGCTCGCGGCGGTGCCGGTGTCCGCGGCGATGCCCGTGCCCGTGCCGCTGTCCGTGCCGATGCTCGCGGTGGTGTTCGCGGGGACGTCCCCGTCCGTGTTCGCGGCGGTGTCCGTGCCACCGCCTGCGCCACCGCCTGCGCCACTGCCTGCACTACTGCCCGTGCCGCTGTCTGCGCCGATGTTCATGCCGCTTCCTTTCTGCCGGTGGCGATGCCGGGCAGGTCGAGGCCGAGCAGCCGGGCGGCGTTGCCCGCCGTGATCAGCCGCCGGTCGTCGGGCGAGAGGTTCAGCTCGTCCATCACGCGCACCTGCTCGTCGGCGTACTGCGTGATGTATCCCCACGGGAAGTCGCACGAGTCGGTGCCGAAGACGATCCGTTCGGGACCGAACGTCTCGTGGAAGCGCCGGAACAGGTCCTTGACCGTCAGCTCGTACGGCATCCAGCGGGTCCACTCCTGGCCGCCGGACGTGTCGACGTGCACGTTGGCGTTGGCCCAGCCCAGGCGGAGCAGCTCCCCGGGGTAGCCGCAGCCGAAGTGGGCGACCACGAAGCCGACCGAGGGGAAGGCCTTGGCCACGTCGTGCAGCGCGATCGGGTCCATGTTGGGGGCGTACCCCATCCCGCCGCCGCCGTTGACCGGGCCGAAGTGCGTCACCACGGGCAGGCCGTACTCCTCGCAGACCTCCCACACCGGCCAGAGCGACCGGTCGGCGAGCGGGACGGTCACCCACGGCGCGATGACCTTGTAGCCCGACAGCCCCAGCTCCGTCGCCGCGCGGCGCAGCTCGGCGGCGGCGCCGGGCGAGCAGGGCTGGTGGTTGGCGAAGCCGAGGAAGCGGTCCGGGTGGGCGGCGACGACCCCGGCCAGGCGGTCGTTGCCCCCGCCGCTCATGAACACCACCCGTTCCAGTCCCGCCGCGTCGGCCTCCGCCCGCCAGGCGGCGGCGACCTCCTCGGTGGTACGGGTCTCGGGGCCGGAGGGAGAGAGGGTGCGGGCGCGGCGGACCCGCTCGTGGTAGCCGGTGGCGTTCTTCCGCAGGAGCGAGAGCTTGGCCGGGCCGCAGGCGTGCTCGTACGCGGCGTCGAGGCGATCCTGGGTGGGCTCCTCCCCGGGGAAGTGGCAGTGGAAGTCGATCGCCGGAAGGCCCCACCGGCTGACGCGGACCTCGCTCACGCGAACCTCACCGTGTTGCGCAGCGTGCCGAGGCCCTCGACCTCGACCTCGACCACGTCGCCGTCCCCGAGCCAGAGCCGCGGTGTGCGCCCCATGCCCACGCCATGCGGGGTGCCGGTGGCGATGACGTCGCCGGGGTTGAGCGTCATGTAGCGCGACAGGTAGGAGATGATCTCGGGGATCTTGAAGATCATTTCTTTGGTCGAGCCGTCCTGCACGGTCTCGCCGTTGACCCGGGCGGAGATCGCCAGCGCGTGCGGGTCGGCGATCTCGCCGGGGGTGACGATCCACGGCCCGGCCGGGCAGAAGCCGTCGAAGTTCTTGCCCCGGAACCACTGGCCGTCGGCGAACTGCGCGTCGCGGGCCGACACGTCGTTGACGACGGTGTATCCGAAGACGTGGTCCATGGCCTCGGCGGGACCGACGTGCCGCGCGGCCGCGCCGATCACCACGGCCAGCTCGGCCTCCCAGTCGAGCTGCGCGGTCGCTCCCACGGGGACCACCACGTCCTCGTACGGCCCCGCCAGGGTGTGCGCGGTCTTCACGAAGGAGAGCACGCGCTCGGGGGTGTCGAGGCCGGTCTCGCGGATGTGGTCGGCGTAGTTGAGGCCGATACAGACGATCTTCTGCGGGGCCGCGACCGGGCTGAGCAGCGTGACCTCCGGCAGGGGCAGTGGATCGGCGACCGGGGCCAGGACGGACGGGTCGGCGCCGTCGGCGATGAGGTCGCGCACCGCGTCGGCCATGAACCGGGGCGCCTCGGCGGCTACGGGCACGGCCAGGTCGCCGTCGATCCGCGCGGCGAACACGGCACCGTCGGCACGTTGGATACGGGCGATACGCACGTGATTCTCCTAGTTTTGGGCGTGGTGGGACCGGACTCCGGGCGCGCTCGCCGGAGTCCGGGTTCCCGGCGGGCGTCAGGCGAAGGCGGGCAGGAAGCGTTTCTGGGCGGCGAGGAGGGCGTCGGTGAGTTCGGCGGCCGCGCGGGGGTCGGTCACCGCGCCGTCGGCGATCACGGCCTCCACCGCGAGGTCGCGGTCGCCGGTCATCGCCGCCTCGACGGCGAGGTAGACCGAGGACAGCCGCTGGGCGAGGATCGCGGTGAGCGGGGCCGACAGGTCGGGGACCGACACCGGGCGCAGGCCACGGGCGGTGGCCACCCCCGGGATCTCCAGGGCGGCGTCGTCGGGCAGGCCGGGCAGCGCGCCCCGGTTGGGCACGTTCACCGAGAACATCTCGCGCCGGTCGAAGACGATGGAGCGGATGATCGCGATGAGCTGCTCCTGCTCGCCGGTGGACCGCTCGAAGATCGTCTCGTCGAGCGGCACCTCGCCCGTGGCCTGGGCGCGCATCGACAGGTAGCGCCGCTCGCCCCACTCCAGGATCTCCGGAACCGAGAAGGCGTCCACGCCGAGCTTCTTGCCGTAGTAGTCGCCGCCGGTCCAGCGCTCGGGGAAGAACTCCAGCACGTGCCGGTCGTTGGCGGCCGGATAGGCGCCGTAACGGCGGAAGATCTCCCACGAGAACGGGTTGTGCCACGCCTTCCCGTTCTCCCAGATCGAGCCGATGTCCTCCGGCTCGGGGGGCACCGCCAGCTCCCGGTCGACGCGCTCGCGCACACCGGGCCAGGCGTCGGCACCGGCGTGCCGGAAGTCGTAGATGAACGTGAGGTGGTTGATTCCCGCGTACAGCGTCGAGGTCTCCTCGAACGGCAGCCCGGCGAACGCCGCGAGCTCCCGCTGCACGTGGTGCATGCCGTGGCACAGGCCCACGACCTCGACACCGGCGTACTTCGTCATGGCCATGACGTTGGCCGTCATCGGGTTGCTGTAGTTGAAGAAGTGCGCCCGCGGCGCCAGCGCCCGGATGTCGCGGGCGATCTCCACCATCACCGGCACCGTGCGCAGCAGGCGGGAAATGCCACCGGGCATGACCGAGTCGCCGACCGGCTGGAAGACACCGTGCTCCGCGCAGATCTCGTGGTCGGCCTGCCAGGCAGGGCGACCGCCCACACCGACGCAGGTCACCACGTAGTCGGCGCCCGGCAGCAGGTCCCGCCGGTCGGTCGAGTAACGCACGGTGATCTTGTCCTGGGCGCCGCGCGCCTCGACCATCAGCCCGGCGAGCCCGGCCGCCACGGAGAGCGCCTCCTCGTCGACGTCGACGAGGCGGATCTCCCAGGCGCCGAGATCGTCGGCCGAGATGAGATCGGCGAGCAGGCCGCGGGTGAACACCGCGCTGCCCGCTCCGATCAGCACCAGAACACGGGGATGGGTCATGGGGTGGAGAACTCCGATCTGGGCCTGTCTAGGCCTGGATGACGACGATGTCGCGGGCTCGCAGCGCCGCGACCGCCTCCGCGGGCGCGTGGGCGTCGGTGACCACGGTGCCGATGCGCGACACCGGCGCGATCCGCACCGCGCTGCGCTGGTCGAACTTGCTGTGGTCGGCGAGGACGACGAGGTGCCGGGCGGCCGCGATCATGTTGCGGTCGGTCTCGGCCTCGGCGAGGTGGGCGCCGAGCATGCCGTAGCCGGGGTCGAGCCCGTAGGCGCTGAAGAAGGCCCGGTCGATGTGGATGTCGGCGAGCGCCTGGGTGGTCAGGTGGCCGAGCAGGGAGAGCTCGACGTTGCGCAGCAGCCCGCCCAGCACGAGGACCTGGACGTCCTCGGTGGTGGTGCCGATCCCGTGGGCGATGGCGATCGAGTTGGTGACCACGGTGACGTCGGGCACCGAGGCGAGGTAGGGGACCATCTGGGCGGTGGTGGAGCCGCCGGTGAGCAGGATCGTACTGCCCGGCTCGATGAGCCCGACCGCCTCCTGGGCGATGCGGTGCTTCTCCTCCAGGTGGCGGACGGCACGCTCCATGATCGAGGTCTCCGCCGACTCGGCGCCGACGGCGATCGCGCCGCCGTGCACGCGGCGCAGCAGGCCGCGCTCGTCCATCTCGTCGAGATCGCGCCGGACCGTCGAGACGCTGACGCTCAGCAGCTCCGCCAGGTCGTCGACGCTGACCGACCCGTTGTCGCGCACGTAGTGCAGGAGCTTGCTTCTGCGCTTCTCGCTCAGCATCAGTAACCGGCCTTTCTGTCCACCAGGTTCAGGAGAGGCTCCCCGGCGATCAGACGGCGCAGGTTCTCGGTGAAGAGCGCGCGGACCTGATCGTGGTAGCCGGGCGCGAATCCTGCCACGTGCGGGGTGATCAGAACATCACTTTCGCGCCAGAACGGGTTACTCGCCGGAAGCGGCTCCTCGGCGAAGACGTCGAGGACGGCGTGACCGAGCCGGCCGGACCGCAGCGCGGCCAGCATCGCCACCTCGTCGACGACCCCGCCCCGGGCCGCGTTGATCAGCACGGCCCCCGGTTTGAGCCGGTCGAACGCCTCGGCGCCGAGCAGGTGGTGGGTCTCGTCGGTGTGCGGGACGGTCAGCACGACGTAGTCGGAGCGGGCCAGCAGCGAGTGCAGCCCCTCCGGGCCCGTCACCTCGGCGGGGGTCTCCCCGGCGGAGTCGCTGAAACGCTCGCCCTCGCGGGGCAGGCCGCGCCGCATGCCGATCACCCTCATCCCGAAGGCGTGGGCGAGCCTGCCGATCTCCTTGCCGATCCGGCCGTAGCCGACCACGCCCACCGTGGAGCCGGGGATCGGCCGGGGCATCAGGCGGCTCCAGCGGTAGTCGAGGTCGGGCCAGTGCGAGCGGCCCTGCAGGCCGATGATCTCCGGCAGGTGGTGGGCGTGCGCCAGGATCATCATCAGCACGTACTCGGCGAGGGGCTTGGGCGAGACGCCGCCGATCGTGGTGATCGGGACGCCGGAGGCCCACAGGTCGGTGCCCTTCACGTGGTCGCACCCGGAGGTGTCGAGCTGCACCCAGGACAGCCGCGGCGCCTGCGCACCGGCGGGGAACGCGGTGTTGGTGTAGAGGACGTCGGTGCGGGCCAGCAGCTCGGCGGGGATCTCCCCGGCCGAGGCCGCGAGGTGCTTGTAGACGCTGACGCCGGGGGAGACGGCGGCCACCTCGGCGAGCCAGGCGTCGTCGAAGTCGAGCGTCACGCACACGTTGATCATTTTCATTCCCGTCACCTGATGCCCGAGCGGGCCATGCCCTCGACGAAGTGGCGCTGGAAGAGCGCGAAGACCACGAGCATGGGGATCATCGACACCAGCGACATGGCCATCAGCGCGCCGTAGTCCTGGCCGTACTGGTTCTTCAGGAACAGCAGGCCGACCTGGAGGGTGTAGCTCTCCGGGTCCTTGAGCACGATGAGCGGCCAGGCGAACTCGTTCCAGCGCCACATGAAGGTGAAGATCACCAGCACCGCGATCAGCGGACGGCAGAGCGGCAGCACGATCTGGCGGAAGATCCGCATCTGCCCCGCGCCGTCGACCTCGGCCGCCTCGATCAGCTCGTCCGGGATGGCCATCATGAACTGGCGGGCCATGAACAGCCCGAACGCCTCGGCCAGCCGCGGCAGGATCACCCCCCAGTCGGAGCCGATCAGCCCGAAGTCGACCACCAGCTGGAACTGCGGCACCATCACCACCTGCACCGGCACCATCAGCGTGCTGATGACGAGCAGGAAGAGCACGTTACGGCCCGGGAAGCGGAGCTTCGCGAAGGCGTACCCGGCCATCAGGTTGATCACCACGGTGAGCACCACCGCGCCCACCGCGATCGTGAGCGAGTTGACGATCCAGGTGGGGTAGGGGAACTTGGCCCACGGGCCGGTGAAGTTGGCCCAGTTCAGGGAGGTCGGCCAGAGGTGCAGCTCCGAGCCCCGCAGCTCGTCGGGGGTGGAGAGCGCGGTGACGACCATCCAGTAGACCGGGAAGAGCATCGCGATCGCGCCGGTCACCGCGAAGGCCAGCCGCAGGCGCGCGGCCCGGCGCTCTCTCGCCGTGACCGCCGGGTCGCGGTCCTTTCCCGGCGTGGATCCGGGGAGCCGTCGCCCGGAGGGCCGTCGTCCGGAGAGCCGCCCGGGAATCCGGCGCCCGGGGGGCCGTCCTCGCCCGGCCGTGAGGTCCTCCGCGCGGCTGCCGTGGGCGTTCAGTGCCGCCATGACGATCTCCTCACGCGATGTCCCTGCGACGGTTGACCCGCCACTGGACGATGGTCATCACCAGCACGATCAGGTAGAGCAGCACGCCGATCGCCGAGGCGTAACCCTGCTGGCGCTGCTCGAAGCCGGTGGAGTAGGCGTAGGTGACGAGCATCGTGGTGGAGTTTCCCGGGCCGCCCCCGGTCATCACGTAGACGATGTCGAAGACCTGGAAGGAGTTGATGATCCCGATCACCACCAGGAAGAAGGTCGTGGGCGCCAGCGAGGGGATCGTGATCGACCGCAGGGTCTGCCACCAGGAGGCGCCGTCGCAGCGCGCCGCCTCGTAGACCTCCCGGGGGATGCCCTGCAGCGCCGCGAGGTAGACGACCATGTTGAAGCCGAGCCCGATCCAGAGGCTGACCAGCACCAGCGAGACCATCGCGGGCAGGCCCTCCGACTGCCAGGGCACCGGGCCGAGGCCCACCGCGCCCAGCAGCTCGTTCACGATCCCGAGGTCCTCGTTGAACATCCAGGCGGCGATGAGGGCGCTGCTCACGCCCGAGATGACCGCGGGCATGTAGTAGACCGCCCGGACCAGCCCCCGCGCCGGCATGCCCCGGTTGAGCAGCAGCGCCGCGCCCAGCCCCGCCACCAGGCAGAGCGGGACCGAGAGCGCCGTGTAGAGGGCCGTGTTGGCCAGCGCCTCCCAGAAGATCGAATCTGCCAGGATGTCCCGGTAGTTCTCCAGGCCGATGAACTTCGCGATGCCGAAGCCGCTGGTCTTCTGGAGGCTGATCCAGAAGATCCTGACCAGCGGCCAGAACATGAACACCGCGAAGACCACCAGGGCGGGACCCGCGAAGGCCAGCCCCGTGATCGCCTCGCGGACCCTCTTGGTCCGCAGGAGTCCGTGGCCGCCGCCGGGGCGGGGGGTCTTCCCCGTCCCGGGCCCAGCGGCCGGTCCCGGCCTCGCCGGGCTGCTCACCGATGCCATCTGCCTTGGGCCTCCTCAGCCGGTCACGTGCCTAACCAGGTCGAACGCCGAACGTCCGAACGCCGAATGCTTGACGTCCGGATGCCGGGTCAGGCGGAGATCGCCTTCTGGATCGACTGGGAGAGCGCGCTCAGCGTGTCGTCGGCCGACTGGCCGCCGGTGAAGTGCGCCTCCAGGTGCTGGACCAGCGAGTCGTTGACGGCGGCGAAGCCGGAGAGGGTCACCAGCTTCACCAGGTCGGCCGGCATGGTCGTCGCCTGCTGCTGGAAGACCGGCATCAGGTCGGCGGAGACGGAGTAGTCGAGCGTGGCCGAGGCCAGGTCCTTGCGGGAGGGCAGCACGGTGGTCTGCTCGCAGAACAGCTTCATGTTCTCCGGGGTGACCAGGAACTTGGCGAACGCGGCGGCGGCGTCGGGGAGCTTGCTCTGCGTGGTCACCACGACGGCGTTGCCGCCCAGGTCGGCCGCCGCCCCGCCGGCCCCGCGGGGCAGGAAGGTCGCGCCGAACTCCATGCCCTTGGCCCTGGTGCCGATGTCGGGCAGCAGGAAGTCGCCGACGAACGCCATCGAGACCTTGCCCGACGGGAACACCAGGTCGGGGGTGTTGGAGGTCTTGACCATCATGTTCTTCGGCATCAGCGCCCTGTCGTAGAACGACTTGGTGAAGGCGAGCGTCTCGCGCGCCTGCGGGGAGTCGAGGACGACGCTCCTGCCGTCGGCCGCCAGCGCCCTGCCGCCCGACTGCCAGAGCCAGTTGAACCAGCGGTAGGCGCCGTACTGCTGCCAGTTGACGCCGAAGGGGGCGCCGCCCAGGTTGGCGGCCTTGAGCCTCTCGGCGACCTCGATGAACTCCTCCCAGGTCCACGCGGTGTCGAGCGTGGAGGGCACCTCCTCGATGCCGGCCTTGGCGAAGTGGGCCTTGTTGTAGAGGATCGCCGAGGTGTCGGTGTGGTGCGGCACCCCGTACGGCTTGCCCTCGTACTGGACGCCGGCCCACAGCGCGTCGATGAACTGGGCGCCGTCACCCCCGACCGCGGCGCTCAGATCCTGCAGCACCCCCTGGGAGCTGTAGATGCCGATGTCGTTGTAGGTGACGCGGAACAGGTCGGGCCCCTGGCCCGACTGCAGCCTCGCGTCGAGGGTGGGACGCATCTGCTCGTACGGCAGCTGCTCGACCTTGATCTTCGTCCCGGAGTTCTGCTTCTCGAAGGCCCGGGCGATGGAGTTGAAGGCGCCCATCTCGGCGTCCGACCCCCAGACCGAGAAGGTGAGGGTGCCGGTCGCCGGCGCACCGGCGCCGCCCGCCGCGGGGGAGGGGGAAGAAGAGGCGCCGCAGGCCGCGAGTGCGCCGGTGGCGGCCGCGCCGACCACCGTGGTGCCTGCCGCGCGCAGGAGCTGGCGACGGTTGAGTTGCATGGGCTCTCCTCGGGGGGTCCGGTCGGTATCGCTGTTCCTATCAACTTCAGCCAGAAAGCGTCAATAGCTCTCAGCTATTCTGTGACGTGGAGCTTTACCGCCGCGACCGGGATTCCTTCGTCGATCTTCCGGCGTGTTGACAGGCCGCGCGAGGGGTGCGTACGGTTTCGCAGCGAAAGCTCTGAGAGTTTTTGACGTTAATTGAACGCTCGCGATCTTGGGGAGGGCACGTGGGCACCCGCCACGACGCGTCACCCCCCTGGGCGCTCGTCCCAGGGCCGCACGACGCCCAGCACCGCGGGCTTCCCGGGCACGCCCGGCAGGCTTGGCACGCCCGGCACCACGGGTCGCACGGGCACCACGGGTCGCGCGGATCCCTCCGGCGCGCCCATCCCGCTGGCGGGACCACCCGCGTCCTCGGCCGTGGCGGCCGTGGCGGCCGGGAACGCCGTGCCGGCGGCCTCGAGCGCGGCCGCGGAGATCTCCTCGGGGGTGTGCCAGTGCGCGGGCAGGCCCGCCCCCGGCGGGCGCCAGCCGAGCAGCAGGTGCCGCACCTCGGCGCCTTCCACGACCCCCTCGGGCAGGGGCGGCGCGGGGGCGTCCCGAGGCGCGGCGTGGCCGCTGGTCAGCAGGGCCACCAGCGGCCCGCCGACCCGCGCGGCGAGTGCCGCCCACGCCCCGGCGGGGGCGAAGGGCTGGTAGGCCAGGGCGAGGCCCAGCGGCCCGCGCTCCCCGATCGCGAGGTCGAGCGCGGCGGCGAGGGCCGCGACCTCCGTCACGTCCGCGACCACGGCGTCCGCCCCGGCGGGCACGCCGTGCCCCGACCGCGACACCACCGATACGCGCGACCCCCTGTCCACGAGCACCCGCACCGCCGGGGACAGGATTCGCGTCCCCCCGACGACCAGCACGTGAGGCGGAATGACTGACATGGATCTCCTCGTCGTCGGAGAGCTCAACGCCGACGTCATCGTGGAGTGCGGCGACGTCCGACCGGCGTTCGGGCAGGTCGAGGAGATCGTGGAGGACGCCACGATCGTCCTCGGCAGCTCCGGGGCGATCACCGCCTGCGGAGCGGCCCGCCTCGGCGCCCGCGTCGCCATGGTCGGGGTGGTCGGCGACGACTGGCTCGGCGAGTTCGTCCTCGACCGGCTGCGCGAGCGGGGGGTGGACACAAGCTACTGTCTGCGCAGACCTGGTCGTCGCACCGGCATGAGCGTCGTCCTGGGAGCCCGGGGCGACCGGTCGATCCTCACCTTCCCCGGGGAGATCGGCCGCCTCGCCGCCTCCGACGTGCCCGCCGAGGCCCTCGTCGCCGCCAGGCACCTCCACGTCAGCTCCTACTTCCTCCAGCGGGACCTGTGGCCCGGCCTGCCGGACCTGCTGCGCGCCGCCAGGGAGCGCGGTCTCACCACGTCGATCGACCCCAACTGGGACCCCGGCCGCTCCTTCGACCAGGGCCTGCCCGCCCTGCTCCCGCTCGTCGACTACCTGCTGCCCAACGAGGCCGAGGCCCTCCACATCGCCGCCGCCGCCGGGCACCCCGGCCTGGGGTCGGCGCGCGAGGCCGCGGCGGTGCTCGCCTCGCTCGGCACCGGCGCGGTGGTCAAGTGCGGGGCCGAGGGAGCCCTGCTGCACCGTCCCGACGGCACCCGGCTGCGGGTCACCGCGCCCGAGATCACCCCGCTGGAGACCACCGGCGCCGGAGACTCCTTTGACGCGGGCCTGCTCACCGCGCTGCTCGCGGGCGAGGACCTCGCCTCCGCCCTCCGTACGGCCTCCGCGTGCGGGGCCCTGTCGACCCAGGGGGCGGGCGGCACCGCCGCCCAGCCGGACGCGGCCCAGGCGGACGCGCTCGCCGCGACCCTGACCGTCGTCGACCTGGCCGAGGCCGCCTCCGGTACGGACGGCGGCGACGTCGCCGGCACCCGTCCCGCCGGAGCCGGTCCCGGCGACGTCGCCGCGGGCCCGCGTCCCCATCCGTCCACCGACTCGACCGTCACCCACCCACAGGAGAACCAGCAGTGACGACCACGACCGAGCCTCTCCTCGCCCGCCAGACGCAGGCCGAGGTCGAGAGCCAGCCGGAGATCTGGCAGCGGGTCCTCGACGTCGCCCCGAGCCTGCGCGGTGACCTGCCGGAGCCGGGCGCCAACGTGCTCGCCGTAGGCTGCGGCACCTCCTACTACGTCCTCGACTCCTACGCCCGCCTGCGGCAGCGCCTCGGGCAGGGCCGCACCCGCGCCGCGATCGCCACCGAGCTGGACGACGCCGACCCCTACGACGTGGCCGTCCTGCTCTCCCGCTCCGGCACGACCACCGATCTCGTACGGCTGGCGCGCGAGCTGTCGGAGCGCATGACCACGGTCGCGGTGACCGGCACCCCCGGCTCCCCGATCACCGAGGTCACCCACCGGCAGGTCCTGCTCGACTTCGCCGACGAGCGTTCCGTGGTGCAGACCCGGTTCGCCACCTCCGCCCTCACCCTCCTGCGCGCCTCCGCCGGCGACGACGTCTCGGGGCTGCCCGCCGGGGCCGCGGCGGCCCTCGCCGAGCCGCCGGTCGCCGATCCCGCCGACTACGACCACCTGGTCTTCCTCGGCACCGGCTGGACCCGCGGGCTCGCCGAGGAGGCCGCGCTCAAGTGCCGCGAGGCCGCCCGGCTGTGGACGGAGTCGTACGCCACGCTCGAATACCGGCACGGCCCCATCGCCTGCGCCGGGCCGCGCACCCTCGTGTGGTCGCTCTCCCCGCTGCCCGCCGACGTCTCCGACGCCGTCGCCGCCACCGGTGCCACCCTCCGCGTGGCCGGCGCCGACCCCCAGGCCGAGCTGGTACGGGTCCACCGCCTCGCGATCGCCTACGCCCGCGCCCGCGGCCTGGAGTGCGACACCCCCGAACACCTGTCCCGCTCGGTCGTCGTCGAGTAGTCCCGTGCCCGCCCGCCCGTTCCCCACCGCCGAGTGAGCCGCCATGCCCTTCCTCCAGCTCGTCACCGCACATCCGGTTCCCGCGCCGCTCGCGGAAAGCCTGGCCGGAGCCTTCGGCCGGGCGCTCGGCCTCCCGCCGGGGGCGGTGATCGTCCAGCGGGTCGCCTCCGGTCCCGGTCCCGGTCCCGGTCCTGATCTTGGCCTTGGTGTCACCGGAGCCGTCGCGCCCGCCGGGGGCGCTGTTCCCGCTCCGGCCGAAACCGCCGAGGCGGTCGTTCCCGGCGAAACCTCGGCGCCCGCCGAGGTAGCCCGGGAGGCCGTCGTCGACGCGGGGGCGGTGATCGTGGTCCGCGGGCGGCGGCGCGAGGCGGCGGCGATGCGCGAGGCGGTCGCGAGGGCGGGCACGCTGCTCGCGGAGGGACTCGGCCTGGATCCCGACCTGGTGCTGGTGAGCTGGCCGGACCCCGGCGTCGTCGCCACCGGCGGGGGTGTCCTGTCGTGATCCTCACCGTCACCCTCAATCCCGCGCTCGACGTCACCTACGACGTCGACGCGCTGGTCGTCGACGCCACCAACCGCGTCGCGGGGATGTCCGTCCAGGCCGGGGGCAAGGGCGTCAACGTCGCCCGGCTTCTCCGTCTCCTCGGTACGGCCGGGGACACCTCCTCCGGTTCCGGCGGGTTCGGGAGGCCGTTCGGGAGGCCGGGGGAGGCGGCGAGGGGTACGGAGATCGTGGCGCTCGGCTTCGCCGGTGGGGTGACCGGCGGGGAGCTCCTGGCCGATCTCGACAGGGCGGGGATCGGCCACGCGTTCGTGGCCTGCGCCGGAGAGACCCGCCGTACGGTCGCCGTCGTCGACGGCGGGGCCGGGACGGTCACCATGCTCAACGAGCCCGGGCCGGTCGTCACGCCGGGGGAGTGGGAGGCCCTGCGCGACCGGCTGGAGGGGCTGCTGCCCGAGGCCTCGGCCGTGGTCCTCTCCGGCAGCCTGCCTCCCGGACTTCCGCCGGACGCCTACGCGACCCTCGTCCGGCTGGCCACCGGGCACGGCGTGCCCGCCGTCCTCGACACGAGCGGGACGGCGCTCCGGCTGGCGCTCCGGGCGGGTCCCGAGATCGTGAAGCCGAACGCCGCCGAGCTGGCCGGCGCGCTGTCCGCCTCCGTCGCGGGTCCGGCGCCACCGTGGCCCGCGACGGGTCCCGAGGCTGGCCGTGCGACGGGCCCCGAGGCTGGTCCCGGGATGGGGTCGGCGGCTGGTCGTGCCAGGGGTTCCGCGTCGAGTTCCGTGTCGGGTTCCGCGGCTGCTTCCCTGGCCGGTTCCGTGGCCGGTTCCGTTACGGAGCACGCCGCCCCGGCCGGGCGTCTCCCCGGCGCCGACCCCGGCCCGTCCGGCTTGGCAGGGTTGGCCGGGTTGGCCGGGTTGGCCGGGGGAGCCGCCTGGATGCGCGGGGAAGGGGCCCGCGCGGTGGTGGTCTCCGACGGCCCGCGCGGGCTGTACGCCGACACTCCCGACGGACGGTGGAGGGCCGTGCCTCCCGAGGTGCCGGGAGGCAATCCCACCGGCGCGGGCGACGCGGTCGTGGCCGCGCTGGCACTCGGCCTGGTGAGCGGCTGGGACTGGCCGCGCGCCCTCGTCGAGGCCGCCGCCCTGTCGGCCGCCGCGGTCGGTCACCCCGTCGCGGGACGCGTCGACCCCGAGCCCTACCTCGGCCACGTCGACCGCGTCCACGTCGACCGCGTCCACCTTGATCGCGTCCACCTTGACCGTGTTCGCCCCGACCGTGTCCGCCCCGAAGACGCTCACGAAGAAAGCGAGGGCACATCGTGCCGTTGACCCCGGCGGGGGAGATCGTCACCGAGGCCCGGAGATCCGGGCGCGGGGCGGGCGCCTTCAACGTCATCCAGATCGAGCACGCCGAGGGCATCGTCTCCGGCGCCCAGGAGGCCGGGCTGCCGGTGATCCTCCAGCTCAGCGAGAACACCGTCGCCTACCACGGCACGCTGGCCCCGATCGGCGCGGCCTGCCTGGCCATCGCGCGGGCCGCCACCGTGCCGGTCGCGGTCCACCTCGACCACGCCACCCGTCCCGGCCTGGTCGACGAGGCCGTCGAGCTGGGCTTCGGCTCGGTCATGTTCGACGCCTCGGCGCTCCCGTACGCCGCCAACGTGACGGCCACCGCGGACGTGGTGAGGCGGGCGCGGCGGCGCGGGGTCCTCGTCGAGGCGGAGCTCGGCGAGATCGGCGGCAAGGACGGCGTGCACGCGCCGGGCGCCCGCACCGAGCCGGGCGAGGCGTCCGCCTACGTCGAGGCCACCGGGGTCGGCGCGCTCGCGGTGGCCGTCGGCTCCTCGCACGCGATGCTCACCCGCGACGCCGTGCTCGACTTCGACCTCATCGCCGCCCTCCGCGACGCCGTCCCCGTCCCGCTCGTGCTGCACGGCTCGTCGGGAGTGCCCGACGACGGTCTCGCGCGGGCCGTACGACACGGCATGACGAAGATCAACATCGCCACCCACCTCAACCAGGCGTTCACCGCCGCCGTGCGCGGCAGCCTGGCGGACCGGCCGGGGAAGGTCGACCCGCGCGGCTATCTCGGCGCGGCCCGCGACGCGGTCGCCGCCCAGGTCGCCCATCTGCTGCGCGTCCTGCACACGGCACACCAAGGAGATGACACATGAGCGGCCGATACGTCCCGCACCCCGACCCCGAGGGGGTCCTGGCCGACTGCGAGCAGCGGGCCCTGGAACGCGAGGGCATCCCGATGTTCCTCGCCCTGGAGGACCTGACCGGCCGGTTCCCCGGAGCGCGCGACCGCGCGGACGGCCCGGAGCTCGACCGGATCACCGGCCACTACGCCGGGCGGCTGCGCCCCGGTGCCGACGACGGCGACCTCGCGGCGCTCGCCTCGGTGCTCACCGTGGTGGCGCGGCTCCACTTCGACGAGGAGGGCCGGGCATGAGCGGCGGGTTCGCGGGCTACCGCACGGCGATGGACGAGGGCCGCTACCTGCGCGTCGTCAACTACCACAACACGCCGGAGTCGACGGCCGACCGGCTCCGCGAGGAGCTCGCCGCCTACGCGGCCTCGTTCGCCTGCGTCACGCTGGAGGATCTCGACCGGTTCTACGCCACCGGTGAGTGGGGGCTCGACCGGCCGGGTTTCATCCCCGTCTTCTACGAGGGATACCTCAACAACGCCACCGTCGCGGCGCCGATCTGCGACGAGCTGGGCATCGTCGCCTGGTTCCCGGTGATCACCCGCTTCATCGACTGCCCGGTCCCCGAGCAGCGCGCCTTCGCCGACGCGCACGACATCGACCTGGTCGAGGAGGAGCTGGGCGCCGAGCGGCTGGCCATGACCTGGGACCAGGTCGCCCGGATCGCGGAGCGGCACCTGGTGATCCCGCACACCGGCTCCCACGAGCAGATCTCCAAGGTCGTCACACCGGCCGACATCGAACGGGAGATCTTCGCACCGCGCCGCGCCGTCGAGAAGGTCACCGGCCGCGAGGCACCGGGCTTCGTGTGGCTGTACGGCTCGCCGTTCGGCACCGGCCCCGAACAGGACCGAGCGGTGCTCGACGCGGGGTACCGCTACCAGATCAGCAACACGATGATCCAGCGCATCGCCTGACCGCCCGATCACCCGATCGGCTGGTCAGCCGGCCGCCTGGCCGCTTGGCCGCCCGGCCGCCCGGTTGTTCGGGGGCCTCCGGCGAAGGCCGAAGTTCTCTGTTTCGGGCCGCGGTCCCGGAAACGAGCGGTCGCCTCGGCGGGATCCGCGAGGCCCGTGCGAGGCGGACGCACGGCGTTCCCGTACGTTTCCGGTCCGGGCCGTGGGCCTCCGCGCCGGGTCGCGCTGATTCGTACTGGATCGCGCCATGTCGAGGCCCGGCGCGAGGCGGACGCCCGGGGTTTCTGTACGTTTCCGGTCCGGCAGTGGACCTTCGTGCCGGGTGGCGCCATGTCGAGACCCAGCGCGAGGCGGGTGCCCCGGGTTCCCGTACGTTCCCGTTCCGGGGCGTGAGCCCTCATGCCGGGTCGCGTCAGGTCGCGGGCCTTTCGTGGGTGGGATGCGGTAGATCTTCGAGTCCCGCCATGTGAGACCGGGGCTCGGGCATCCTGAGACGTCTGCTAACGTGCTAGGCATGCTGCGCGGCCTGCTTCTTAGCTGCCGCGACGAGGGCCTGTAGAGGCCGGCTCCCTCGTCGCGGAGCGAGCCATGCGCGTCGGCCACGATTGTTTTCCCAGTCGAGGAGCCTTGCATGTATCCGCAGCAGCAGCCCAGCCCCATGCCGTTCAAGCGCTATGAGTCCTTCGCGCCGATCCGGCTGACCGACCGCACCTGGCCCGGCAAGGTCATCGACCGGGCCCCCCGGTGGTGCGCCGTCGACCTGCGCGACGGCAACCAGGCGTTGATCGACCCCATGGACGCCCACCGCAAGCTCCAGATGTTCGAGCTGCTGGTGAAGATGGGCTACAAGGAGATCGAGGTGGGCTTTCCCGCCGCCTCCCAGACCGACTTCGACTTCGTACGGCAGATCATCGAAGAGGATCTGATCCCCGACGACGTGGTGATCCAGGTCCTGACCCAGGCCAGGGCAGAGCTGATCGAGCGGACCTTCGAGTCGGTGCGCGGGGCCAAGCAGGCGATCATCCACCTGTACAACTCCACCTCCACCCTCCAGCGCCGGGTCGTCTTCGGCCAGGACCGCGAGGGCATCACCGCGATCGCGGTCGAGGGCGCCAAGCTCTGCAAGAAGCTGGCCGCCGAGATGGACGACACGGAGATCTACTTCCAGTACTCCCCGGAGTCCTTCACCGGCACCGAGCTGGAGTACGCGGTGGAGGTCTGCGACGCCGTCAACGACGTCTGGCAGCCCACCCCCGACCGCAAGGTCATCGTCAACCTGCCCGCCACCGTCGAGATGGCCACGCCCAACATCTACGCCGACCAGATCGAGTGGATGCACCGCAACCTGGCCTACCGCGACTCGATCGTGCTCTCCCTGCACCCCCACAACGACCGCGGCACCGCCGTCGCCGCCGCCGAGCTGGGCTACATGGCCGGGGCCGACCGGATCGAGGGCTGCCTGTTCGGCAACGGCGAGCGCACCGGCAACGTCTGCCTGGTCACGCTGGGCATGAACCTGTTCTCGCAGGGCGTCGACCCGGAGGTCGACATCTCCGACATCGACGAGATCCGCCGGGTCACCGAGTACTGCACCCAGCTGCCCGTCCACCCGCGCCACCCGTGGGGCGGCGAGCTCGTCTACACCGCCTTCTCCGGCTCCCACCAGGACGCCATCAAGAAGGGCTTCGAGCACCTGGAGCGCGACGCGGCCGCCGCGGGCGTCCCGGTCGAGGAGTTCGCCTGGGCGGTCCCGTACCTGCCGATCGACCCCAAGGACATCGGCCGTACGTACGAGGCGGTCATCCGGGTCAACAGCCAGTCCGGAAAGGGTGGGGTCGCCTACATCATGAAGGCCGACCACCACCTGGACCTGCCTCGGCGCCTGCAGATCGAGTTCTCCCGCGCCGTCCAGACCCACACCGACACCATCGGCGGCGAGGTGAACGCCACCCAGATGTGGGAGGTCTTCACCGACGAATACCTGCCCAACCCGGCCAGCCCGTGGGGCCGCCTGGGCCTGCTGGCCCACCGGACCACCTCCAGGGGTGACGGGAAGGACGCCATCAGCGCCGACCTGCGCCTCGACGGTGAGATCCGCGAGGTCGAGGGAGTCGGCAACGGCCCCATCTCCGCCTTCTGCGACGCCCTGGCCCGGGTCGGTGTCCAGGTACGCGTCCTCGACTACGCCGAGCACGCCATGAGCGCGGGGACCGACGCCAAGGCCGCCTCCTACATCGAGTGCGAGATCGGCGGCCGGACCCTGTGGGGTGTCGGCATCGACTCCAACACCACCACCGCCTCGCTCAAGGCCGTCATCTCCGCGGTCAACCGCGCCGGCCGCTAGCGGATCGGACCCGGGCGGCACGACCTCGCGCGGTCCGGGTGTACGGCCCCCACGCGGTCCGGGTGTACGGCTCTCGCGTAGTCCGGGCGGCACGGCCCACACACGGCCGAGCCGCCCGCGCCGCCCGCGCCTCTCATCCGGTACGGCTCTCGCGTACGGTCGCGCCGGTCGCGTTCTCTCCGTCCGGCACGTGAGCCGGTCGCGTCCCACGCTCGCTCACGCGGGCATCGCTTCTTCCCACGCCACTCCTTCCCGCACAGAGCCCCACCTCGTACGGCACGACCTGCCGTACGAGGTTCGACAGCCGCCCACAAGGCACCGATGTCGCCCACTCGACCGCGCCCACCGCGAGAACCGTCCGGGCGCGGTCGAGTCGTTTCCGCTCGCATCACGACACCGGGAGGCGCGTGACCGCGAGGCGACAGCCAAGACTCCCGCCACGGGACCGGCCACGGACATCACGGCCAGGGACATCACAGCCAGGGACATCACGGTCATGGATGCCGCGGTCATGGGAACCACCGCGAAACCCGTTCTCACCGTACGGATCGATGCGACAGGAACGCCCCCGAACCCCTCTCCAGACGGGCTACCCGGAGGCTCTGCCAACTGACAAATTCATGGCATTCCATGGCGAGTCGCTGCGAGACATCCCAACGTCGCCGATATAGCCTCTTCGCAGCTCAGGGCACAAATGATTCCCTCCGAACTGACCGAAAGCGACATATTCGGTTATTTGCGAAATTCGTTTTTATCGGGGGAATTCATGCGATGTATCCTCGGCCTGGCCACCGCCGGGCTCGTCATCCTCAGCGGTACCGCCGCCGCGGACGCGCAGCCACCGCGCCATACGCCTGACCCGTTCGCGGCCCAATCGATCGCCGATCCGCCCCCGTGGCCGCCCCGGCCGCTCCCGCTGCCCTACCCCCCGCCGCCTCGCCCGAACCCGGAGCCCCCGGAGCCCCCTGAGCCCCGTCCGCCGTGGGGGCAGCCGACCCCACCCCGGCCGCTCCCACCCCGGCCGCTTCCGCCCCGGCCGCTTCCGCCTCGGCCGACCCCACCCCGTCCGCCGTGGGGCCAGCCGATCCCGCCCCGGCCGATCCCGATCCCGCCGCCGCTGCCGTCTCGCCCGCCCATCGTGACCCCGCCGTGGGACCCGCCGGGCGGGCCGTACTCCAGGCGCCTCACGCTGACCGTCGAGAGGCAGGGCCGGGCACGGACCGTCCGGCTGGCGTGCGTGCCGACGTACGGCACACACCCTCGCGGGCCGGAGGCGTGCGCGCTGCTCGGCCGGGCGCAGGGCAATCCCGCCTATGTCAGGCTGCCGTGGGTGGCCTGCCCGCGGCACTACGACCCCGTCAGCGCGTCCGCGGACGGCACCTGGAACGACCACTACATCCGATACCGGCGGACCTTCAGCAACCAGTGCGAGCTGCGCGCCGCGACCGGAGCGATCTTCGACTTCTAGAACCCGTCAGAGCTTGTCGGCACCCGTCCCGCGGCGCACGCCCGGAACACGGGACGGGTGCCGAAGAGGCCGGAGAGGCCACGGAGACCGGAGAGACGAGAGGGATCGGGCGAGCCCGCCGCCGTACGGGCGGTTCCGGGCCCCGAGCGGGGGCCGCCCACCCCGGCGAGCCGTAAACTGGGAGGAAGTCCCAGGTCGGGCGGCCTCGCGCCACGCGCCGGCGACGCCCACGGCCAGGAGTGGATCCGCGGTAGGACGGGGTGAGACGGGGATGGGCAAGCAGCCTTCGGGAACCGTGCTGTCTTCTGCTCAGCGAGCGGCCATGCGGGATCTTCTGACCGCCGACCGCGAGAGGACGGTGACCCAGATCACCGCGCTGACGCGTGACTGGGACGATCTCGCCGACTCGTCGGCCCTGGTGGCCAACGACGACGAACACGACCCGGAGGGCGCGACGATAGCCTTCGAGCGGTCCCATCTCCAGGCCCTGCTCGACAGGGCGCGAGAGCACCTCGCCGCCCTCGACGAGATGGCCGAGCGGCTCCAGCAGGGCACCTACGGCGTGTGCGACGACTGCGGGCGGCCCATCGCCCTGAACCGCCTCAAGGCCCGCCCGATCGCCCGGACCTGCATCGAGTGCGCCGGACGCGCGCGATAGCGACTCGCGGCGAATGTAGCGAAATTCCTGAACTACCCTGGGTGCGGCGATGCCCGCCGTCGCGCCCCGGACGATCACCGGCCATGAGCCGTGTCCCGCAAGACCGAGACCACGATCGCCCGGCGCGACCCGTGCCCCTCACGGTCACCCGAGTGAGCCCGTGTCCCGCACGATCACCCGCGTGTGGCGCGCATCCGCCTCGTACGGCCTGACGTGAGGCGTAGAGAGGGCACATCGTGACCAGAGAATCGCGGAACTGGGCGGGCAACATCACCTACGGCGCCGCGCGGCTCCACCGCCCCGGCGGCGTCGAGGAACTCCAGGAGCTGGTCGCCGGCAGCGGCGCCGTCGGGGCCCTCGGCACCCGTCACTCCTTCAACGAGATCGCCGACCGTCCCGGCGGCGACCTCGTCTCGCTGGAGGGCCTGCCCGCCGGCTTCGAGCTCGACTCGGCGCGGGGCACGGTCACGGTGGGTGGCGGGGTGCGCTACGGAGAGCTGAGCCGGTGGCTGCACGACCAGGGGTACGCCCTTCCCAACCTCGGGTCGCTGCCGCACATCTCGGTCGCCGGTGCCTGCGCCACGGCCACGCACGGCTCCGGCGTCGCCAACGGCAACCTGGCCACCGCCGTCTCCGGCCTCGAACTGGTCACCGCGGACGGTGAGATCACCGTCCTCAGCCGCGAGAAGGACGGCGACCGCTTCGCCGGGGCCGTCGTCGCCCTCGGCGCGCTCGGCGTCGTCACCAGGGTCGTCCTCGACGTCGTCCCGGCCTTCCAGGTGCGGCAGTACGTCTACGAGAACCTGTCGTGGGCGCGGATGGAGGAGCACTTCGACGAGATCCTCTCGGCCGCGTACAGCGTGGGCCTGTTCACCGGCTGGAGCGGCTCCGGGATCGACCAGGTGTGGGTGAAGCGCCGCGACGGCGAGTCCGGCCCGTGGGAGCCGGCGCCGACCTGGCTGGGCGCCACGGCGGCCACGGCCGACCGGCACCCGCTGCCGGGGCTCTCCGCCGTCAGCTGCACCGCGCAGATGGGCGTGCCCGGCCCCTGGTACGACCGGCTGCCGCACTTCCGCCTGGACTTCACCCCGAGCAGCGGGGAGGAGCTCCAGTCGGAGTACCTGTTCCCGCGCCGCCACGCCCTCGCCGCGCTCCGCGCGCTGGACGCGGCCGGGGACGTCATCGCCCCCGTCCTGCAGGTCTCGGAGATCCGTACCGTCGCGGCGGACGACCTGTGGCTGAGCACCTCCTACGGCGAGGACACCGTCGCCGTCCACTTCACCTGGAAGAAGGACTGGCCCGCGGTGAGCCCGGTGATCGCGGCGGTCGAGGAGCTGCTGGAGCCCTTCGAGGCCCGTCCCCACTGGGGGAAGCTCTTCCTCATGGGGTCCGAGCGCCTGGCCTCCCTGTACGACCGGCTTCCGGACTTCCGGCGGCTGGCCGCCGAGCTCGACCCGGCGGGCAAGTTCCGCAACCCGTTCCTCGACGCCCGCCTCTTCGCCGGTGATTCTTCTTCCTGACCGTTCCCAGCCCCAACCTTGATCCGGACATCAGCTCACAAGCGGATCGCACGAGCTGAACCGGGTAGTCAACTCCCATCACAGTGAGTAACGGTGTGATACCTGCCGTAATAGCTCGTGAATCCAGCGCTGGTGACGAGGGGGATAAGCATGGAACGCAATACGGTCGTGCGCGCGATGCACGACGTCGGGCTGGCCGCCTGGTTCGGGGGCTCGTTGATGGGCGCGATCGGCCTCAACGGCGCCACCGCCGTGGTCAGTGACAGGAGCGAGCGCCTGCGGGTGGCGAATGTGGGATGGGGGCGCTGGAGGCCGGTCAACGCCGTGGGCATCGGTGCCTTCCTCATCGGCTCCGTCGGCCTGCTGGCGGCCAACAAGCAGCGGGTGGCGCACCAGCAGGGGGTGGGGGCGAGCACCGCGGTCAAGGCCGCGCTCACCGTCGCGGCACTGGCCGCGACCGGCTACACCGGGGTGCTCGGCGCCAAGCTCGCGGACGCGGGCGACGTGCCGGTGGAGGCCGCGGTGAAACCGGAGAAGGAGACCCCGGACGACGTCGCCAAGACGCAGCAGCAGCTGCGCCTCATGCAGTGGGTCGTCCCGGCCCTCACCGGGCTGATGGTCGTCCTCACCTCCCTGCACGGGGAGCAGCAGCGGCCGGGCGAGGTCATCCGGGGGGCCGTGCGCAAGAAGTTCTCCCGGTAGGGGACTCCGGCCGGCCTCACGACGATCATCGCCGAAGTCGTGGTCTGTCTGAATGTTTTTGTTTCGAGGGGCTTTCCAATGATCATTGGAAAGCCCCTCGAAACAAACGATTTGTCTTTTGGCTGGTCGAATCGGTCATCTTTACTCCGGCCGGATCGACCCCCGATGAGGCCATCCCCGTGGGAGTTTCCCCTGCGAAGGCGCGGTTCCGCAGGAGTCGTCCCACCTACCTCTCCGCGCATGCAGGCCAAGCTCAACCGTTGAGGAAGTCGATCGCGCGTTCGTCCAGGTCCTGGGCGCAACGTAACCCCCTGGCACGAAACGGCGTCAGGCTGCGGCGCATGGCCACCACCGCTTTGCGTGTACGGACGGAGTGCACTCCGTCCATGACGTCCATTGCCCGACCCCAGGTCGCGCACGCCTGCTCGACCCCGCCCTGCGCCGCCTGCGTCTCGGCCTGGGCGACCAGGTCAAGGGCGACGATTCGCGCGTACGTTCCGGGTGGCCGGCTCGCCGCCGCGACGGCGTACTGCTCGGCGGCTCCGCTCCGGTCGCCGAGGGTCTCGAAGACCTTGGCGGTGCGCGAATGGACGGTCGCGACCGGCGGCCCCCATGCCAGAGCCCAGAACGGCATCTCATCACCCTGCTCGGCAGCCAGGTAGGTACGCGCGCGTTCCACCTCCTGGATGGCCGAGTGGCGTTTACCCGTCTTTGCCAGGGCATGCGCGTGCGTGACCGCGAACAGCGCCTCGGTCTGCGCGTCGACCTTTCCGCGGATCCGTGAAAGGCCGCTCTCGGCGAGAGCGAGGCAATGTTCCGGCCGGTGCAGTTTCATCCCTTGCTGAGCCATGGTCCGCATGACGAACGCGTCGTGCCCGATGACTCCGGAATCGGTGGCCAAAGCGTAGGACTGCAGGTAGTAGCGCTGAGCGAGACCTTGCTCTCCGGCGTCGTACGCTTTCCAGCCCGCCAGGTGCACACCGGAAGCGGCGGCGGAGACCATGTGCCGACGCGCCTCTTCGGTGCGGAAGCGACCTTGGCAGAGGGCTGCCACATCGCTCATGAGGTACTGAACGAGCGCGGAGCGGCCATGTTGACCGCCGTGGCGCTCGTCCATCTCGGTGAACATCCTCACCATGTCCCGAACCGCTGCTACCTCCGCGTTCCCAGCGATGCCCCCTGCGCGGGCCGTCGCCGCGCGGGCCGCCATGTCGCGGACGTGTTCCAGAGGTAGGACAGCGGCGGCTACGGAGTACGCGGAGGCTGACAAGAAGCGTCGTCGGTCCAAATCCGCTCTCCACATCCAGGCCAGGACGCCCAACGGGTCGGGACCGATGGACAGTCCGATGCTGTCGTCTTCTTCCCGGCTTGCGGGGGAATGCAGACCGAGGTCATCCAAAGTTACGACACGTCCCAAACGGCGTGACAGTGCTTCAGCCAGATATCGCCCGGTCTGACCCGAGGGCAGGGTCCCGGCGATCCAGTGGTCAACGGCCGACTTGTTGGTCCGTAGAGACTCGCCGTTCTCCGAGGCCACCTTCCGTACCGCGTGTGCGAGTGCCGCGTACGTCCATCCGGACTCCGCGACGACGTCTTTCAACCGACTGTTCGGTGCGCGCTGCGTCATGGCCAACCCCGTATACCTCGTATACCGATCCGCCTCCCCGTAACCGTACTCGTCAGGGGTGATCGCGGGTTCACTTACTGTTACCCCCTCGATCGTCGGCTCGGGTTCGCGAGCCGTCAATCGCACGGGCGAATCCTCGCAATCCACTCACCATCCCGCTCAGGACGACCATTCCTGACCGGGAAAGGAGGCCCACGTGCGACTTCCTGCTCCGACCGCTGGTTTCACCGGTGTCATCGACGTTCGGCTCACTCCGAGGTACTACTTCGACCTCGATGACATCGGCAGTCCGTACATCACCGACTTGCTGCACAGGTGCCCGTCGGTGTTCGACATCAAGCCGGTGATGACAGGTGAGCTGGACCGCTTGGACCAGACGGAAACGATGCCCTTCCGGCCAGGGATCGTGGAGCCGGGGGCTCTGCTCACCGGCCGGGTGGTGGTGCAGGACGGAGGTCGCATCGAGGCCGGCGCCACCGTCAGCGGACCTGTTCTGGTCTGCGAAGGCGCGGTCATCTCAGCCGGGGCGCTGGTACGCGATCACAGCGTGATCGGACCCGGCTGTCGCATCGGCTTCGGGGCGGAGATCACCCGGAGCTTGCTGACCGGCGGCATCCTCATGAAGCATCCCTCGTTCATCGGTGACTCGGTGATCGGCCAACGCGTCAACCTGGGCGCGTTCTGCTCCACCACCGGCCTGCGCTGCGACCGGGGGCCGGTCGCCGAACCGGCAACCGAAGAGATCACGGTGAACCTCGACGGGCGGCGTGTCGGTACCGGGCAGACGAAGTTCGGAGCCGTGATCGGTGATCAGGTCATGCTTCCCGCAGGTACGGTCCTGACGCCCGGAACCCTCATCGGCTCCGGCACGGTGGTGTATCCCCGTGGTCACATCGGTGGTTTCCTGCCGTCCGGCAGCAGGGTCAGGTGAGATTTCGATGACCACGTCACCTCCCGTCGTTCCGTCCGCCACGACCGCCGTTCGCATCATCGGCGGACGCCCGCTATCAGGCCAGATCGCTGTGCAGGGCAGCAAGAACATCGCCCTGCACCTGTACGCGGCCACTCTGCTGGCCGACGAGCCGGTCACCCTGTGTCGGACCCCGAACATCACCGACACGCAGGTGTGCGCCCGCATCCTCCGGCACATCGGCGCAGGGGTGGAGGAGGGGAACGAACGTTTCGCCGTCACTCCGGCCGACATCGTCAACCCGATCGTTGACCTGGAGCTTGGCCGCCGAGTGCGGACCTCCGCTGTCCTGGGCGCCGCTGTGCTGGCACGTGCCGGACGTACGACATTTCCGCTACCTGGTGGAGACGCTTTCTGTCCCCGCTATATCGACCGGCACCTGAACGCGATGAGCGCGGCCGGGGCTCAGGTACGCATCGAGAATGGTTGCGTTCGGGCTTGGTTCGGCACCGGTGGCCCGCGTTCGTTCCGTACGGACGTCGGCACTCCGTACGGGCCGAGTCTGGGAGCAACGGTAAGCGCTCTGCTGCTGGCGGCTCGCGCGCCGGGCACCAGTCTCATCGTCCATCCGAGCATCGAGCCCGAAGTCCTGGACACCGCTCAGTTCCTCGCCTCCGGCGGTGTTGGTGTCGCCTGGGATCGTGAAGGCCTGCATGTCACGGGAACGGATCGGATCGGCGGCGGTGTGTTCACCGTCGCGGGGGACCGTATCGAGGCCGCGACCATGGTGATGGCCACCGCTGCGACCGGCGGCAGCGTACATCTGGAAGGCATCAGCCCGGCTGAGTTCCCGGACGGGCTGGTGTCCGTCATGGCGGACGCGGGTATCGCCTTGCACGAGACACCAAGCGGCACACGCGCGCTGCCGTTCCGTGAGTTGATCGCCGTGCGGACGGCGACGGGTCCGCATCCCGGCTTGCCGACCGACACCCAGCCGCAACTCACCGCTCTGCTCACCCAGGCTCGTGGCGTTTCCCGGATCGAGGAACGCGTCTACCCTCGCCGCGACACACACGTAACGGAGCTTCGCCGCTTCGGTGCGATCCTCTCCTCGGGAGACCATGGGATCAGCGTGCACGGTCCCACCCGTCTGCACGGTGCGGAAGCCCAAGCCGAGGACATCCGTGCCGTCACCGCTCTGGTGATCGCCGCCCTCATCGCACCGGAACCCTCTACGATCCGCGGCATGTACCACCTCCGGCGCGGCTATGGCCGGCTACTGGACAACCTCGTCACGCTGGGGGCCGACATATCCATCGATCAGGAGACCTGATGCGTGCTTCTCGGCCGTTCGCGGCAGAAGATACCCAGCGGCTGGGTGAAGCCCTGCACGAGCTGGTGCAAAGCGGCGGTTCCCCGGGTGGCGTCATCATCTACGGGTCAACGGGCGGGGACAGGCATGTTCTCACCGCGGGGGTCGTCGCTCCCGAGTGCGGTGAGAGCCCGCCTGACGAGAACACTGTGTACGACGTCGCCTCATTGACCAAGGTGGTCGCCACCTGGCCACTGGTCGGTCGTGCCGTGGCCGAGGGCGTGATGGATCTTGATACGCCCATTCGTGCTTACCTGCCACTCATCGACGGTGATGCTCCAAGCGGCGACGTCACCGTCCGGCAGCTACTCGCGCATTCATCTGGACTGCGCGCCGAGACCCGTCTCGACCGCTACCGCAACACCCCTACCGAGCTGGCCGAACTCATGTGTCGAGAGCCACTCGAACAATCGCCCGGCACCCACCGGTACATCAACCGCGGCTACATCCTTCTCGGCCTGGCGCTCGCCCACGTCCACGCCCGGCCTTTGCATCAACTGGCCGAAGACCTGTGGGCGAAAGCAGGCATGAGACACACGATCTATGGGCCTGTCGCCCGTGCCCGACACGTCGCTCCCACCGAGCAGCGCCTGACCGGAGCTCCCCGGATCTGGGGTGCGCCTCATGATGACAACGCCGCCCTGCTGGGCGGTGTCGCGGGACATGCCGGGGTGTTCTCCACCCCTTCGGACCTTGCTGTTTACGCGGGTCATCTGCTCGCAGGGCTAGGCACGGCCACCGGTGCATGGCTGCAGGCCAGCCTCGTGCCGCAGGCGGACATCGAACCCGGCTTTCAGCGCGGCCTGTCCTGGATCCTCGCCGATGGCCAACAGATCGCCTACCACCATGGTTTCACCGGTACCAGCCTCTATCTCGCCCCGCATGCCGGTCATTACGTGGTCGTGTGCACCAACGCCGTCTACCACGGACCCGCTCGCGACCGCATCGCCCCGCTCCGTGCGCTCGCCAAAAAAACGATCTGTGCCACCTTCTGATCTGCTCCAAGGAGAGGATCACCCATGGGTGAGCATCTGGCCGACCACACCACCCTCAGGCTCGGAGGGCCCGCCGACCGGTTGCTCACCCATACCGATCCCATGGCGTGGCCGGACGTCAGCCGCGCGGCGGCTCGGCACCACGGCACACCTGTGGTGCTCGGTCACGGCAGCAACATCCTGGCTGCCGACACGGGTTACCGCGGAATTCAGCCCGGCGAGTTTGGGAACTGCCCCCCTCGCCGGGCGACGTCAGACCTTGGACGTCAGGCCGCGCTGGATGGCCTCCTCGCGGAGGCGTTTCAGCGGCAGCGCGGCTCCGTCGCGATCGACGCGCCAGACGTCCCACCCGGCGCACGCCCTCGTCCCGGCCACCGCGGCCCCGGCGGCCGACAGGGAGTGGTAGGCCTGACCCGTCGCCACCACCCTGATCGTCCCGCCCTCCTCGACCGTGGCGTAGTGCATCTCGCCCCTGACGGTACGGAAGATCTTGGTGTTCGGCGCGATGAGGCCGAATTTGATCAGATCGACGACCTCGACGCCGTAGTGGCGGCGGGACCCGCCCTGATCGGGGCCGGGCTCCGGGAGGACGATCGTCGGCAGGCGGTAGCCGAGCCTGACCGGGTTCCAGATCTCCTCGCAGAGGAGCCGGTAGAGGGTCTGCCGCCGCTCGATCTCCCGTACGCCGAACTCGGGGCAGGGCAGGAACGCCTTGTCCAGGCCCGAGTCCCTGAGGTAGTGGGTGAACGGGGTGTTGCGCAGGCGGCTCTTGGGGTGCAGGGAGGCCGCGAGCCGGTTCTCCGCGTAGTAGTGCTCGATCTTCCGCTCGTACGGGTCGTCGCGGAAGCTCGCGTTCACGGACTTGGGCAGGAGCAGCAGGGCGCCGAGGCGGTTGCGCCGGATGTAGAACTCCGCGGTGGTCTCGACCTCGGCCTTGTGCCGTTCGAAGCGGTTGGCCCAGATGTGCTCGATCTCGTACTCGCGCCCTCCCCGCAGGAACGTGTACTCGTGGTTTCCCCCCTCGCACTCGCGCTGGACGTGGGCGGTCATCCGGGAGAGCAGGTAGCGGACCAGGCGGCGGTTGTTGGCCCGCAGCCCGAAGGAGGCCAGCTCGCGAAAGTCGTGTTCGAGCAGGGAGGTCTCCCGGCCGAGGACCGTGGCGACGTCGTCGGTGGTCCGGCACATCCGCAGCAGCGGGATGAGCCGGTGGACGATCTCGTCGAGGTCGCGGCGCTGCACCGGGAGGTTGTTGACGGACCTGCGCACGTAGACGAGGTCGAGGAACGACGCCACCATCGAGCACTTGCGGGTGAACACCTCGTCGGAGTCCTCGGCCGAGACGACGGAGAGCAGCAGCGTGAACTGGTTGTCGATGCCGTTGTGGCCGTTGAAGTAGACGCCGGCGAGGGCCGGGGTGAACTCCCGGCAGGCGCGCAGCAGCTCGCAGTAGCGCTTCGACACGTTCGTGAGCCGCTGCACGAACGCCTGCGCGTCGGCCACCCGGCCGAGGCCGAGCTGGACGTCGTTGCGCAGGATCCACTCGTGGACGGCCCGCCCGATCTCGGCGGCGTCCGTGGACCCCTCGCCGAGGTCCGCGTACTGCGCGAGGAGGAACGAGCGGACGTACGCGCTGGGCGTGTTGGCCTCGGGGGAGTCGGTCTCGGAGGTGGTGAGGCGGGCGAGCATGTCGGCCCAGGCCCCGCCGAGGTCCTCGCGCGCCTTCGTGTCGACCCGCCGGAAGAGGTGGCCCTTCAGCAGGTCCACGTGGCTCAGCCGGAGCCCCCGGTCGTTCATCGACACGAAGATCTCGCGGCCGTTCTCCTGGTCGAGGGCCCGGATGCCGACCAGGCAGACGCGGTCGAGCAGCCAGTGGACGAAGGGCACCAGCGCCTCGCCGCGCAGCACCTCGGGGAACTCCCCGTCGATCTCCCTGCTCCGGTCGTGCAGGTTGCGCACCGAGACGTGGGCGTTGCCGGGCAGCGTGAACCCCTTGAGACCGTTCCAATCGGTGACCAGGGAGTTGAGCAGCTGCGCGCGTGACAGCTCCTCGGAGCTGCCGACCTTGAAGCTCCGCTTGCCGTGCCGCGCCGTGTAGGTGAGCCGCTCCAGCTCGTCGGCGTCGATCCATCTCTCCTGGTCGATCAGCAGCTGCCGGAGATAGATCAGCACGAGGTGGAGCGTGGTGACGCGCTGCTGGCCGTCGACGAGGAAGGTGCGGCCCCCGCTCTCGTGGTAGACGTAGGGACCCAGGAAGTACGGGGCGTAGCGGCCGACCTCCTCGCGGTCGTGCAGCGGTTTCCACTGGCCGAGGAAGCGCCGGCTGAGGTCGTCGATCAGCGTGCCGACCTCGTGACGGGTCCAGGTGTACTCCCGCTGGTAGTAGTCCAGCGCGAAGGAATTGCTCTCGAAGAGAGCGCGGACCGTCACGCCTTCGCCGTGAATAGGACTTTCCACCATGAAGTCGGGGATGCCTTTCGTCCATCGAAGGGACGGCTCACTTGAGAGCCTTTCTCCTCGTTTATCACTCCAGACATCCGGGTGTTACTCATTGCGGCCAAGTCGTGACGTATCAGGCAGGTAGCCCGAGGGTGCGGGCCTGGCGGCGCATGGCGTGGTCGAAGGCCGCCGCGCGGTCGAGGATCACGTTGTCGAACTGGCCGAACAGCTCGAAACTGACCCACCCGAACAGGCCGGTCCAGGCGACCAGGCCGCGGACGACCGCGTCGTCGGGGACGCCGGGCATCAGCTCGCGCACCCGCGCGGCGTCCTCGTGGAAGGACGGCGGGAGGGGCGGGGGGGTGGTGCCGGGCGGGTTCAGCGCCCCGGCGCGGTGGGCGTCGGAGACGATCCGGCCGTAGACGACGGTGTCGCGGACCGCGGCGGCGACGGTGTCCTGCGGGGCCCGGTAGCCGGGGACGGGGGAGCCGTACAGCAGGGCGTACTCGTGCGGGTGGGCCAGCGCCCAGTCCCGTACGGCGTGGCAGACCGCCATCCACCTGCCGCCGTGGTCCTCGGGCGGGACGGCCGCGTCGGCCTTCTCCACGGCCTCGCCGACGGCGTTGTAACTGTGGATGATCAGGGCCGTGAGCAGGTCGTCCCTGGACGGGAAGTAGCGGTAGATCGCCGAGGAGGCCATGCCCATCTCGCGGGCGACCGCGCGCAGGGACAGGCCGCTCGCGCCCTCGACGGCCAGCTGCCGCCGGGCGACGTCGGTGATCTCGCGGGTCAGCTCGGCTCTGACCCTCTCGCGTGCGGTGAGGCTCGAACTCATGCCGCGACCATATCAGAGCACTGAGAAGAAAAGAGAGCACTGCTCTTGACGATCGGTGCTCTCTAACGAGAGCATTGCTCTCATAGCGGAACAGGCATACGACCGCAAGGGAAGAGGAATCATGGCCAAGCACGTCATCGCGGGAGCCGGTCAGGTCGGCTCCGAGGTCGCCCGGCTGCTGGCCGGGCAGGGACACGAGGTCGTCCTCCTCAGCCGCTCGGGCTCGGGCCCCGACCTGCCGGGCGTCCGCAAGGTCGCCGCCGACGTGAGCGACCGCGACAAGCTGACCGCCCTGACCGGGGGCGCCGCCGTCCTCTACAACTGCGTCAACCCGCGCTACCACGAGTGGGCGCGCGACTGGCCGCCGCTCGCCGCGTCGATGCTGGGAGCCGCCGAGACCACCGGCGCGGGATACGTCATCCTCGGCAACCTCTACGTCTACGCGGCGCCCGACAAGCCGATGCGGGAGAGCGACCCGCTGGACCCGCCCAGCGTCAAGGGCGCGATCCGGGCCAAGGTGTGGCGGGAGGCCCTGGCCGCGCACGAGGCGGGCCGGGTCAGGGTGACCGAGGTGCGCGGATCCGACTACTTCGGCCCCGGCTGCCTCGACCAGTCACACCTCGGGGAGCGGTTCGTCCCCAGGCTCCTGGCCGGAAAGACCGTCCGCTTCGCCGGGGACCCCGCCCAGCCGCACAGCTGGACCTACGTGCCCGACGTCGCGCGGACCCTGGTCGCGGCGGGCGAGGGCGACCGCGCCTGGGGCCGCGCGTGGCACGTCCCGACGAACGAGCCGATGACGGTGCGCGAGGTCGCCGCCCGCCTGTGCGCGCTCGCCGGAGTCCCCGACCCGGGGGTGAAGGCCCTGCCCCACGTGATGCTGCGCGCCGCCGCTCTCTTCTCGCCGATGCTGGGGGAGCTGGAGGAGCTGCGCTACCAGTTCGTCCGCCCCTTCGTCCTCGACTCCGGGGAGTCCCGGGCCGCCCTCGGCGTCGCGCCGACCCCGATGGACGAGGCGCTGGCCGCGACGCTCGCGTGGTGGCGCGACCGCCTGGCCGTGGCGGCGTAGGGGAACCCGCACGCCGTACGCGGGGGAGCGGGACCGGGGGGCGCGTGCGCCGGAGAGGGGCCGGGGGGTGCGTGCGCCGGAGAGGGGCCGGGGAGCACGCCGTACGCTTTGGGGATGAAGATCGCTGTCATCGGCCTCGGGGACATCGCGGAGAAGGCGTACCTGCCGGTCCTCGGCGTCACCCCCGGCCTCGACCTCCACCTGTGCACCCGCGACCGCGCCACGCTCGACCGCCTCGGGGACGCCTACCGGGTCGGGCGCCGGTTCTCCTCGGTGGACGAGGTGCTCGGCGCCGGGGTCGAGGCGGCCTTCGTGCACGTCGCGACGGCCGCGCACGCGGAGGTCGTCGAGCCGCTGCTGCGGGCGGGCGTCCACGTCTACCTGGACAAGCCGATCGCCTACACCCTCGCCGAGTCCGAGCGCCTGGTGCGGCTGGCCCGCGAGAGCGAACGGTCGCTGCTCGTCGGCTTCAACCGCCGCAGGGCGCCGTCCTACGCGGCGCTGCGCGACCTTCCCCGCGACCTGGTGGTGATGCAGAAGCACCGCGCGCGCCACCCCGCCGACCCGCGGACCGTCGTCTACGACGACTTCGTCCACGTCGTGGACACCCTCAGGTTCCTGGTGCCCGGCGAGGTCGAGCACACCGGCATCCGCACCCGGGTCAGGGACGGGCTGCTGGAGCACGTGACGCTGGAACTGTCCGGGGACGGCTTCACCGCCTTCGGGATCATGAACAGGATGGGCGGCTCGGCCGAGGAGACCGTGGAGGTCATGGGCGGCGGCTCCAAGCGCCGCGTGGTCAACCTCGCCGACGTGATCGACCACACCGGCGCCGAGACCCTCACCAGGCGGGGCGACTGGACCCCGGTCTCCCGGCAGCGGGGCATCGAACAGGTCTGCCTGGAGTTTCTCGACGCGGTCCGCTCCGGCACCGTCCTCGACGCCGCCGACGCTCTGGCCACCCACGCGATCTGCGAGGACATCGTCACCGCCGCGAGCTGACCACCCGCGCCGCGAGCCGGCCGTCACGGCTTCCGCGAGCCGGTCGCCCGTACCGTGAGCCGACTGCCACCGCTTTCGCGAGCGGGCCGTCCGCGCCGCGAGCCGGTCGTCGCCGTGGGCCGATCGCCCGTGTCGAGCCGACTGCCACCGCTTTCGCGAGCCGGTCGCCCGCGCCGCGAGCGGGCCGTCCGCGCCGCGAGCGGGCCGTTCGCGCCGCGAGCCGGTCGCCCGCGTCGTGCGCCCCCGATGGCGCGGCGTGAACGGCCGGCTCGCCGAGGTCCGGAGGGGAGGGCCCCGGTCAGCGTTCGGCCAGGTACCTCCGGCCGAGGGCGCGCAGGCGGTCGTGGGCCGACTCGTAGGCGGACGGGCGGCCGAGGGCGGACTTGGGGAGCTTGGCGACCATCGTGTAGTTGGTGTCGCAGACGTTGCCCACCGGTGCCTCGCCGATCTGGCTGACCAGCTGGTAGGCGTCCAGCTGGTCCAGGCCGGTGAGCTCGGAGGTCCAGGTGACCAGGTCGTGCTGGCTGATCCGGTACGCGTCCTCCAGCGGGCGGGCCGAGCCGGTGGACATCAGGTGGCCGTCGTCCTCCAGGCGGGGCCACGGGGTGCTCACCCCCTTGATCAGTTCCACGGCGACGACGGTGTTCATCGCCGCCTCGACGGCGGTGCCGCACACCTCGCCGTGCCCCTGCCTGGCGTGCCCGTCACCGATCGCGAAGAGCCCGCCCTCGACGTTGACGCCGAGGTAGACGGTCACCCCGGCACGCAGCTCGGGGGTGTCCATGTTGCCGCCGTGGGCGTCCGGGGTGATCGTCATGCGGGCCTCGGACGCGGCGGGCGCGACGCCGACCGTGCCGTGCATCGGGTCGAGCGGCAACTCGACCGTGAAGTCGCTCCTGCGGGCGTGGTAGCGGACCACGCCCGCGGCCGTGTCGATGTCGTACCGCCACACCAGCTCCTCCAGGGGAGGGGTGAGCATCGCGGTGGTGTGGGTGCCGGTCAGCGCGCCGAAGTGCGGGAACGTGGCCGACACGGCCCAGTCCCGCGCCGGTTCGATGGAGACGAAGTGCAGCGCGAGCGTGTCGCCCGGCTCGGCCCCCTCCACGTGGAAGGGCCCGGTGACGGGATTGAGGTAGGGGAACTCGCAGACGCGCGAGGGCAGGTCGTCGACCGAGGTCACCAGGCCGCCGAAGCAGTCCTCGGTGTACGTCTCGACGATCGAGCCCGGGGCGATCCTGGCCACCGCGGGCCGCCCGCCGAAGGTGTAGCTGAGGTCCTCGGGCGCGGGCCGGTAGGAGAAGACGTTCATCGCGGGCCTCCCTCGGCGAATCGCATGCCCCTCACGGCGAATCGCATGCCCCTCACGGAGAAGCGCGTGCCTCTCGCGGGGAGCGGGGGGCGACCACGCTTCGCGCCGGGGAGGAGGGAGCCGAGCCCCTCCTCGACCTCCAGGAAGATGTCGAACACGGTTCTGCCCTCGCATGCTGTCGGGTCGGTGGGACGGGGACGGGGGTCGTGGGCTCTCAGGGCTTGCGCGCCGTGTCGGGCGCGGACGTGCCGGGCGCGTCAGGGGTGTCGTCGACGAGCCCTGCCAGGGTGGGACGGCGGCCCGTGGCGTAGGAGACGCCGAGCACCACCAGGCCGACGACGAACCAGACGACGCCGAGCGTCTGGGCCGCGATGCTGGCGTTGATCACGACGTAGAGCAGGATCGCGAAGCCGAGCACCGGGGCGACGAGGTGGCGCCACAGGTCGCGGCTGCCCTGGCGCACGACGTAGTGGACGACCACCGAGACGTGCAGCGCGAGGAAGGCGGTCATCGCGCCGAAGTTGACCAGCCCGCTGATCAGCGTGATCCCGTCGTCGCGGGTGGTCAGGTAGAGCCCGACGACCAGGGAGACCGCGGCCACCACGAGGGTGGCGTTGACGGGCACCCGGTGCCTGGGGTGGACCTTGGCGAGGAAGGAGGGGAGCTGGCGGTCGCGGGCCATCGCGAACAGCAGGCGAGAGGTGGCGGCCTGGGCGACCAGGGAGTTCGCGAAGCCCCAGGCGATGGCGGTGGCGACCGCGGTCAGCACGCTGAGCCAGTGGCCCCCGGCGAACTCGGCCATGTCGTAGAAGGCGGTGCCCGCGGGGTCGCCGTTGGCCAGCAGGTCGGCCCGGTTGGGGGTGAGCAGCGCGGCGACCCAGGTCTGCGCGATGAACAGCACCCCGGCCAGGCCCAGCGCCGCGACCATGGACTTGCCGAGCCGCCGCGTGTCCTCCCGGCTCTCCTCGGCCATCATCGAGATGCCGTCGAAGCCGAGGAAGGACAGCACCGCGATCGAGACCGCGCCGAAGACGAGGGACCAGGAGAAGGTCGAGGAGTCGAACAGCGGGCTGAGCGCGCCCGCCTGGGCCTTGCCCTGGGCCAGGGCGACCACCCCGATGACCATGAAGATCGCCAGCACGATGAGCTCGCCGATCAGCATGATCTTCGTGATGCGCGCGGTCATCTGGATGCCCGTGTAGTTCACGACCGTGTTGAGCACCACGAACACGATCAGCCAGCCCCAGACGGGGATGACCGGCACGAAGGAGGCCATCGCCGCGCTCGCGATGAGATAAAGCAGGGCGGGCACCAGCACGTAGTCGAGCAGGATCACCCACCCGGCGAGGAAGCCGACGGGCGCGGCGATGCCGCGGCCCGCGTAGGTGTAGACCGATCCGGCCATCGGGAACGCGCGGGCCATCTGCGCGTACGAGAGCGCGGTGAAGGCCATCGCGACCATGCCGACGGCGTACGCGAGGGCGACCATGCCACCCGAGGCCTGGAAGACGCCGCCGAAGATGCCGAACGGCGCGATCGGGACCATGAAGATCAGGCCGTAGACGAGCAGGTCGGTGAAGCTCAGTGACCTGCGGAGTTCCTGTCGGTACCCGAATTGCTCCAGTGATGGCTCGGTTGTCATGTACGGCTCCTTGAAGTGGCTGCAGCCGTACACTAGGACCTTTCTTTGCAAAGGAAAAGTTTTCAGTCGGAAGTTTTTATCCGATTTTGACCCGACACGTTCCTAGCGGACGATGTCGAAGTCCAGCCCGTCGGCCCGGCCGATGTGCGCCTGCCGCCGCACCCCGTGCCCGCGCAGGGTGAGCCGCCCCCGCGCGGTGACGATGGAGGTGCCGTCGGCGATCGCGTCCACCTCGGGCACGGCGAGCGTCCCGGCGCGCGAGCCGAGGGCGGCGAGCATCAGCACCGCCTCGTAACAGCCCTGCCCGTGCCCGTTGAGCAGCGGCGCGGTCGAGCCGAACCGGCGGGCGTAGCGCTCGCCGAGGCTCAGGCTGTCGTCGGTGACCAGGCTCGCGAAGTAACCCATCGCCCCGTACAGCTCGCCGGTGGCGTCACCGCCGATGCCGAGCAGGCCGTGCTCCTCCAGCGCGCCGCAGAGCCTCGGCCACGACAGCCCGGCCGCCGCGAAGGCCCGGTTGAAGGCGACCAGGTCGCTGCCGATCAGGCTGAGCAGCACCGCGTCGGGCCGGGCGGCCACCAGCCTCTCCAGGATCGGGGAGAAGTCGCGCGTGCCGTACGGCACCAGGAGCTCGCCGACGACGCCGACGCCCCGGGCGGCGAGGTGGCGGCGGGCGGCCCCGTGGACCAGGCGCGGCCAGACGTAGTCGTTGCCGAGCAGGAACCACCGGCGCGCCCGGCGGCGCTCGACCAGCCAGTCGAGGCCGGGCCGCAACTGGCGGGCGGGGGTCTCGCCCAGGAAGTAGACCCCCGGCGCGTGCCCGCCCCCCTCGTACGGCGGCGCGTAGACGAACGGCACCCTCCCGGCCAGCGCCCGCACCACCTCGATCCTGACGTCGCTGCCGTGGGTGCCGACCACGGCGTCGATCGCGCCCCAGCGGGCGAGCCCCGCCACCTCGGCGGCCACCTGTGCCGCCGGACGGCCGCCGTCGACCAGGACCAGCTCCACCGGCCTGCCGAGCATCCCGCCCGCGAAGTTCACCTCGTCGGCGGCGAGGATCGCGCAGTTGATCGCGCACGGGCCCACCAGGCCGAGCACGCCGGAGATCGGCACGACCAGCCCGACGCGCAGCGCCTCACCCGGGAGCAGCTGGGCTTCCAGGGGTTCTATGACGGGTGTGATGGCTTCTGCCACAGGGACGAGTATCCTCCGGAATGGATGGGTACGGCAGTCCCGTTAGTCGGACGGGACACGGATCGTGACGCAGACGGGAGCTCCATGTGGTGACGACCGGGCTGGGATCCTCGCTCGCCTACCTCCTCAGCAGGGCCGAGCGCAGTGTCAACCGGGGACTCGCCGCCGCGGTGACCGCCCAGGACGTCTCCGTCGAGCAGTGGCGCATCCTGCGCGCCCTCGCCGACGGCCGGGGGCACTCGATGGGCGACCTGGCCGAGGCCGTGCTGATGCCGCACCCGACGCTGACCAAGGCCATCGACCGGCTCATCGACCGTTCCCTCGTCTACCGGGGGCACGATCCGGGCGACCGCCGCAAGGTCGCGGTCTTCCTCGCCGACCGGGGGTCCGAGCTGCTGGCCCGGGTCGAGGGCGGGGTGGCCGAGCACCATCGGCTGATCGAGGCCGTCTACGGCACCGAGCGCACCGAGCGGCTCATGCGGGACCTGGAGGGGCTGGTCACCGCCCTGGACGACGCCCCGGCGATCCCGTCCCCGGCGCTCCCGGAGCGTGCCTCGGGTGGTCCTGGCCGTTCGTGACGGGCCCTGGGTGGTTCGAGCGGTCCGTGACGCGCCCCGATCCGCGGTTCCAGGACCCACGACACGCCCCCTCACGGCCTCAGGAGTGCAGCCCGCGCGCCCGGTGGGCCTCGGCGACCCGGCCGACGCCGATCACGTGGGCCGCCTGGCGCAGGGTGATCCCGCACTCGGCGGCGACCCGCGCGGTCGTGTCGAACGCCTCCTCCACGATGCCGCGCAGCCTCGCGTCGACCTCACGCGCGCTCCACGAACGCGCCTGCATGTCCTGCAGCCACTCCAGGTAGGAGACGATCACGCCGCCCGCGTTGGCCAGGATGTCGGGGACCACGGTGACGCCCGCGTCGGCGAGGACGCGGTCCGCCTCGGGCGTGGTGGGGGAGCTGGCGCCCTCCACGACCAGGCGGGCCCTGACCCGGCCGGCGTTCTCCTCGGTGATCGCCCCTTCCATCGCGGCGGGGACGAGCACGTCCACGTCGAGCTCCAGCAGCTCCTCCTGCGACAGCGCGTCGGCCCGGAGGTAGCCGCGTACGCCGCCGGTCTCCTCCGACCACGCCCGCAGGTCGTCGACGTCCAGGCCGGAGCGGTCGATCACGGCCCCGGTGCGGTCGGAGACCGCGACCACGAGGCAGCCCGCGTCGGCGAGGTAGCGCGCGGCGGGGGCGCCGACCTTGCCGAAGCCCTGGATCGCGACGGTACGGCCCTCGGGGGAGCCGTCCAGGGCCCTGAGCGCGGCGACCCGCACGCCGCGGGAGGTGGCCCCGGCCCGGTCGGGCGCGCCGCCGGGGGTCACGGGGCCGCCGATCGTCACGCCGGGCACCGGGTAGCCCGCGTTCACCGAGTACGTGTCCATGATCCAGGCCATGGTCCGCTCGTCGGTGCCGACGTCGGGGGTCGGGACGTCCCGCTCGGGACCGATGATCGGCAGGACCTCGTTGACGTAGCGCCGGGTGACCCGTTCCAGCTCGCGGGCGCTCAGCGAGGCGGGGTCCACGGAGACGCCGCCCTTGGCGCCCCCGTAGGGGATGCCGGCCAGCGCGCACTTCCACGTCATGCCCATGGCCAGGGCGGTGACCTCGTGGACGTCGGTGCGGGGATGGAAGCGGATGCCGCCCTTCGCCGGGCCGCGGGTAGTGTTGTGCTGAACCCGGAAGCCCTGCACGACGTCCATCCGGCCGTCCTCGCGGCGGACCGGGACCGAGACGGTGAGCGAGCGGCGGGGAGTGGCGAGCATGGCGCGCAGGTTGTCGTCCAGCTCGAGCCGGTCGGCCGCCTGGTCGAGCCGGAGCAGCGCGGAGTCGAGGGCCTGCCGGCCCGGACTGACGGGAGCGGTGGCGGCCGGCGTCTTCGACGGCACCGTGAGCGTTGTCAAGGCAAACCTCCGTACGGTGAGCGGAGCGCCCTTGCTCCACTCGGGGCACATGGTCACGATCAGACTAGGTGCGGTTTTTTGCCCGCAGGGACGGGCCGTGTTTCGTTCTGATGACTGATCACCGGGCCTGTCCGCGAGCCCGCGGCCAGGAGGCGCGTGTTACCTGCCCGTCCTCTTGGGCAATCTGGAGAGGACACGCGAAGATGGCAGTCTCCGGTCAAGGATTCTTGCCGTTGTGCAGTGGTTGAGGGGATGAAAGTGCCGGAACTTGTGGTCGGGCCGATGCTGCGTTACGTCGACGAGACGAGCGCGTCGGTGTGGGTGGAGACGAACGAGCCGTGCGAGGTGACGGTCGAGGTCGGCGGCGTGAGCTCGCAGGCCAGGACGTTCACCGTCCACGGCCACCACTACGCGCTCGTCGACGTGGAGAGCGGCGGGACCTACGAGGTGCGCCTGGGCGGGGAGACCGTGTGGCCGCTGCCCGACCAGCCGCCGAGCCGCATCCGCCTGCTCGGCCCGGACGGCCCGAACCGCGTCATGTTCGGCTCCTGCCGGACCAGCGTGCCGCACGACCTCGTCTACACGATCTCCCACGGGGTGGACGTGCTGCGCGCGTACGGCGGCACCCTGCCGGACGCGCCCGACGAGCGCTGGCCCGACCTGCTGCTGCTCCTCGGCGACCAGGTCTACGCCGACGAGCCGTCCGCGGAGATGCTGAAGTTCATCGCCGACCGCAGGGACACCGACCCGAAGAAGGAGATCGCCGACTTCGAGGAGTACGCCGAGCTGTACCGCCTGGCGTGGACCGACCCGGAGATCCGCTGGCTCCTCTCCACCGTGCCCACCGCGATGATCTTCGACGACCACGACCTGCGCGACGACTTCAACACCTCCATCTCCTGGCGTACGGCGATGGAGGACGTCCCCTGGTGGCGGCACCGGGTGGTCTCCGGGATCGGCGCCTACTGGGTCTACCAGCACCTGGGCAACATGTCGCCGGCCGAGCGCGCCTCCGACGAGGTGCTCAGCAAGGTGTGCGCGGCCGAGGGGGACGGCGCCGAGGCGCTCGACGTCTTCGCCGAGCACGCCTACGACGTTCCCGCCGACAGCCGGTGGAGCTACGCCCGCGACCTCGGCGACACCCGCCTGATCATGCTCGACTCCCGCTGCTCCCGCCAGCTCGACCCCACCGACCGGCGCATGATCGACCCGGTGGAGTGGGAGTGGCTCACCGAGCAGCTCCGCAAGGACGGCGCGAAGCGCTTCGTGATCGGCTCCTCGGTGCCGTTCCTGCTCCCGGCGGGCATCCACCACATCCAGAACTGGAACGAGGCCCTCGCCCAGGGCGCCTGGGGCAAGACCGTCGCCCGCTGGTCGGAGGCGCTGCGCCAGGCCGTCGACCTGGAGCACTGGGCGGCCTTCCGCCGCTCGTTCGAGGACCTGTCGAAGCTGCTGATGGGGCTGGGGAAGCCGGTGATCATGCTCTCCGGCGACGTCCACTACTCCTACGTGGCGAAGGCCCACGGGCTCCCCATCTACCAGCTGGTCTGTTCGCCGATCCGCAACCCGCTGAGCCGCACCCTCCGCCTGGCCAACATCGTCGCCCAGTTCGGCATCGCGAGCCTGATCGGCCGCTCGCTCTCCCGCTCGGCGAAGATCCCCAAGCCGCCGTTCAAGTGGCGGATCACCAACGGCCCGTGGTTCTCCAACGCGGTGGCGATCCTCTCCCTGGACACCGCCCCCACGTCGGTCCGCTGGGACACCGCCGCGGGCACCGAGGTCTCGGAGATCACCGTCGTGGAGCTGGAGGACTCCGCCGTTCACTAGGGGACCCCCGCGTCGCCCAGCCGCCCAGCCGCTCAGGGGAGCGGGGGTTCCGGTGCGGCGCGGGCCGCACCGGAGGGGTCACCTCGCGAGCTCCTCCAGGACCGCGCCGAGCTGGTCGACCGCCCACAGGAGGTCCTCCTCGGAGACGACGATCGGCGGGGCGAGGCGGATGGTCGAGCCGTGGGTGTCCTTGGCCAGCACGCCGTGGGCCATGAGCGCCTTGGAGACCTCCCGCCCGCTCGCCAGCGACGGGTCGATGTCGACCCCCGCCCACAGGCCGCGCCCGCGTACGGTGATCACGCCGTGGCCGATCAGGCCGCGCAGCCTCTCGTGCATGACCTCGCCGAGCGCCCTGGCCCGCGACTGGTACTCGCCGGTGCCGAGCAGCTCGACGACCGCGTTGGCGACCGCGCAGGCGAGCGGGTTGCCGCCGAAGGTCGAGCCGTGCTGCCCCGGCCTGATCACGCCGAGCACGTCCTCGTTCGCGGTGATCGCCGAGACCGGGACGACGCCGCCGCCCAGGGCCTTGCCGAGCACGTAGATGTCGGGGACGACGCCCTCGTGGTCGCAGGCGAAGGTCTCGCCGGTGCGTCCGAGACCCGACTGGATCTCGTCGGCGATCATCAGGATGTTCTCCGCGGTGCACAGCTCGCGGACCTGGGTGAGGTAGCCGTCCGGCGGCACCAGCACCCCGGCCTCGCCCTGGATGGGCTCCAGCAGCACCGCGACCGTGTCGGCGTCGACGGCCTCGCGGATCGCCTCGACGGAGCCGTACTTCACGATCCTGAAGCCGGGGGTGTACGGGCCGAAGCCGCCCCGGGCGTCGGGGTCGGTGGAGAAGCCGACGATCGTGGTGGTCCGGCCGTGGAAGTTGTCCTCCATCACGATGATGTTGGCCTGCTCGGCGGCCACGCCCTTGACCTCGTAGCCCCACTTGCGGGCCACCTTGATCGCGGTCTCCACGGCCTCGGCGCCGGTGTTCATCGGCAGGACCATGTCCTTGCCGGTGAGGTCGCCCAGCCCGGCGGCGAAGGTGGCGAACTGGTCGTGGAAGAAGGCGCGGCTGGTCAGGGTGAGCCGCGACAGCTGCTCCTGCGCCGCCGCGATGATCTTCGGGTTGCCGTGCCCGAAGTTCAGGGAGGAGTAGCCGGACAGGCAGTCGAGGAACCTCCTGCCCTCCACGTCGACCACCCAGGCGCCCCGCGCCTCGTGGATCACGACGGGCAGGGGGTGGTAGTTGTGCGCGCTGCGGCGCTCGCTCAGCTCGATGAAGTCGTCGGTGCCGGTCATCCGCGCCCCTCCCTGGTCTGTGGACGTCATGTCAGGCACTGTCCCGGATCTCCAGCGTGCAGCACTTGGGCCCGCCGCCCGCCTTGCGAAGCTCCGACAGGTCCACCGGGATGACCTCGAAGCCTCGGCGCTTGAGTTCGAGCTGCAGGTCGGCGGCCTCGGCGTTGATCACCACGTTGACGCCGTCGCTGACGGCGTTGAGGCCGAGCACGGCCGCGTCGTCCTCGCTCGCGACGACGGCGTCGGGGAAGAGGTTGCGGAGCACCTCCTGGCTCCCCGGCGAGAAGGCCCCTGGGAAGTATGCCACGTTATGTCCGTTTAGCGGGAAGAGTGCGGTGTCCAGGTGGTAGAACCGGGGGTCCACCAGCTGCAGCGTCACCACCGGGCGGCCGAGGAACTCCTGGGCCTCCTTGTGCGCGGTGATGTCGGTCCGGAACCCGGTCCCGGCCAGCACCAGGTGGTCGAGCGTGAGGAAGTCGCCCTCGCCCTCGTTGGTGAAGGCCGCGTCGCGGACCCGCTCGTAGCCGTGGTCGACGAACCACCTCAGGTACGCGGGCCCCTCGGCCGCGCGCTGCGGGTGGGTGAACCGCGCGCCGTACACGCGGCCGTCCACGACCAGCGCGCCGTTGGCGGCGAAGACCATGTCCGGCAGGCCCTCCACCGGGTCGATGAGGCTGACGCGGTGCCCGAGCTCCTCGTAGGCGCTCCTGAGCGCCTCCCACTGCCTGATCGCCAGCTCGCGGTCGGCGCCGGACTCGGGATGCATCCACGGGTTGATCGCGTACTCGACCGCGAAGTGGTCGGGCCGACACATGAGGTAGTGCCTCGTCATGGATAACCCCGCAGGTAAAGGTCGTGGTGACAGCCGCCGTCACGGTTCCGACGGCGGTGCCATCAGCCTAGGAACAGCGTTCTCGCAGGCCAAGGGGCCGCGTTTGCGCGCTGACGCGGGTTTCTTGCGCGCTTCAGGCCAGGAACGTCGATTCGTTGTGCGGGGCGATGAACGGCTCGCTGCGCGAGGTGACCAGGGGGGCCTCGATCAGGCGGGAGAGCACGATCGAGCTCTTGGTCCGCACCACGAACGGCTCGGCGGCGATGCGCTCGATCACCCTCTCCACGTGCCGCACGTCGGTGGCCCTGATGTGCAGCAGCGCGTCGGCCTCGCCGGTGATGGTGCACGCCGAGACCACCTCCGGATGGCGGCCGACGGCCACCCCGATCTCCGACGGCGAGGTCTTGCCCGCGCAGAACAGCTCCACGTAGGCCTCGGTGGTCCAGCCGAGCGCCGCGGGCTCCACCCGGGCGGTGAACCCGGTGATCGCGCCGGTCTCGCGCAGCCGGTCCACCCGGCGTTTCACCGCCGACGCCGACAGGCCCACCCGCTGCCCGATCTCCGCGTACGTGGCGCGGGCGTCCTCGACGAGGGCCCCGATGATGTCGCGATCCAGCCTGTCCAGTTCCACGCAGACCTGTATACCGCCTGGATCGGCGCGGGTTCGCGGTGGGCGGCGGTGCCGCGCGGCCCGGACACGCGAATGCCGCCGGGCGGATGATCCGCCCGGCGGCATTCGCCGTTCCGCCCGTGAGACTCGGGACGGGTCAGGTCTGGTCGGCTTCGCCGGTGGCCTGCTCCTGGGCCTCCTCGGGGGAGGTCTCCAGGTCGTCGCTCGCCTGGGCGGCGTTCGCCGTCTGCTTGTCCAGGCCGACCCAGCTCGTCACGCTCTCCACCGCGAACAGCACGCCGAGGTAGAGCGTGAGCGCGGCGAGCACCCAGGTCAGCACGCCCAGCGCGGCACCGGCGCCGATCAGCAGCAGCCGCAGCTCCCAGCCCAGCCCGGCCCGGAACACCCAGGGAGCCGGCCAGATGCTCTGCCGCGTCCGGTACACCGTGTCGTAGGTGTGGTAGCCGATCACGTAGATCAGCACGTACAGCAGCCACTTGGGCGCGTCGGCCGTCAGGCCGATGAGGATGATCGTGAGGAACTCGGTGCCCCGGATCAGCGGCGGCGTCAGCCAGTCGAGCTTGCCGAGGTGGTCGCGGGCCGCGGTGGGCAGCACCAGGACGATCATGACGAGCACCGGGACGAGCAGGATCGGCCCGTTCGTCAGCATCCCGGTCACGGCCATCGCGACGATCGCCAGCAGCGCGGCGAGCGAGGCGGGCACCGGGGGCAGGCCGGGGCCGACCTTGTCACGCAGCAGCGTGACCAGCGGGCCGTCGTCGCGGTAGGCGAGCAGCCGCGCGGTCTGCACGCGCAGCCGCTCCTCGTACGGGTCCGGAGCGGGGATGGTCTGCGGCTGGGTGATCATGCGAGAGACCTCATCAGGCGTCCGGTGAGCGAGTAGGCGGCCCCGATGCCGCCCCAGATGATCAGGGTCAGGAAGGTGATCCTGGCGTCGAACAGGGCGCTGACGATCGCGATGGCGGCGAAGCGCTCACCGATGGGGAACACGATCATCTTGCGGGCCCAGTGCACCGTACGGTATCTGCCGGCCCTGCCCCAGATCTTCAGCAGGTTGCGGATCCCGCCGGTCCTGGCGTTCTTGCGCTCCTCCAGCGCCTGGCGCAGGCCGGTGTCGGCGCTGACCGACAGCGCCACCGAGGGCAGCGGCGACGGGGGCTTGCGCCGGTTCGCGGCGCCGTAGGAGAAGTCGAGGAGGTGCTTGATGGACTGCACGCCGAGCGCGATCAGCGCCAGCGTCCAGACGTCGCCCACGCCGGAGACCGCCGCGCCGACCGCCAGGCCCGCGAAGACCACGTACTCCTTGAACCGGTCGAACGTGGCGTCCAGCCACGCCCCCAGCACGCCGAACTTGCGGGCGTATCGCGCGACCTGGCCGTCCACGCAGTCGAACACGAACGCGAAGTAGATCAGCACGCCGCCCGCGACCATCCCGGCCCGCTCGCCGGTGGCGAAGCACAGCGCCGCCGCCACGCCCAGCGCGATCGAGATCAGCGTGACCTGGTTGGGGGTGAGCCCCCGCCTGGCCGCCCAGCGGGCGATGAACCGGGAGTAGGTGCTGACGAAGTACGTGGTGAAGAAGCCGTCGGCGCCCTTCACCGCGTTGTTCAGCCGCGCCTTGTCCTCGTTGAACGTGGACATCTCGGCGAGCGCCTCGGCGGCCTCCTCGGGAGTGGAGACCCGGCGGAAGAACAGGTCGCGGCGGCCGCGGATGCCGACGGAGACGCCCTTGCGCACCAGGCCCAGCACCAGCAGCTGGACCAGGTCGTCGTCGGGGCCCAGCAGGTGGGCCATGTCGGCCAGCTCGCGGGCGGCCTCGGCGAGGAGGGGGGCGTGCTTGTGGTGCAGGTGCAGCGGGCCGAGCAGGACCGAGTTGGGCCTGGTCACGCCGTGGAAGGCCGAGCCCACCGAGATGACCCGGGACTTGCGGGCGCGCACCCGGACGGGCAGGCCCTCCAGCCTCCGGTCGCCGATCTCGGGCAGCGCCTCGTCGATCGGGACGTCGGGGACGATGACGTCGCCGTTCTCGTCCTCCTCCCGCGGCTCCTTGGTGATCAGCGCGAGGGCTCCGCGCTTCGACTTGGTGATCTGGTAGATCAGCTCGTCGTGGATCAGCGAGTTGGCCGGCAGGAAGAGCAGGTTCTCGGTGGCGCCCTCGACCGCGTCGGCCACGGCGCGCAGGTCGCCGGCGAGGTCGGAGGTCTCGACCAGGCTGCCGGGGAAGCCCCGGTGGGCGGCGGCGTCGCCCGAGCGGACGATCGTGACCGGCTCGGGGTCGAGCGAGGCGAGCTGGCCGTGCAGCTTGCCGATCACCGTGGGGCAGCCGGGAAGCGCGGGCAGGGTCAACGCGGCGGGCGTCACCTGGCCGGGAGCGGCATCGGGGCCGGGCGATGAGCCCAGCAGGACCACGCGGGGCATGGCACCCTTTCATGCGGAGACGGGTGTGGAGGCGGTGTAACCGGGGGCGGCATTTCGCCAGAGGCCAAAGTTTAGTGAGTTTTAGGTGAACAACACGCACCGGTGATCTATCCGTGTCGTTTGATCATGGTTCCACCTCTGCCAAGTGGACGGTCCCACTACACTGTGCGGGTGAGTCTGTACCGTGACGACGGCATCGTGCTGCGCACCCACAAGCTGGGCGAGGCCGACCGCATCGTCACCGTCCTGACCCGGCGGATGGGCAAGATCAGGGCCGTCGCCAAGGGGGTCCGGCGGACAACATCACGATTTGGGGGCAGGCTCGAACCTTTTACCCACGTCGACCTCCAGTTCCACACCGGCCGCACGCTCGACATGGTCACCCAGGCTGAGACCATCCGGTCCTACGGCGAGCCGCTCGTCTCCGACTACCCGCGCTACACGGCGGGCACCGCGATGCTGGAGACCGCCGACCGCCTGGTCATGGGGGAGAAGGAGCCCGCGCTCCGCCAGTTCCTGCTGCTCGTCGGCGGCCTGCGCACGCTCGGCTCGGGCGAGCACGAGGCCAGGCTCGTCCTGGACGCCTATTTCCTGCGCTCCCTCGCCGTCGCCGGATACGCCCCCGCGCTGGAGGCCTGCGCCCGCTGCAAGGCCGTCTCGGTGCGCGCCTTCGCCATCGTGGCCGGGGGCGTGGTGTGCGGGACCTGCCGCCCGGCGGGCGCGGCGGTGCCCGAGGGGGAGACCCTCGCCCTGATGACCGCGCTGCTCAAGGGCGACTGGCTCACCGCCGACGCCTCCGTCGCCCGGCACCGCGCCGAGTGCAGCGGCCTGGTCGCGGCCTATCTCCAGTGGCACCTCGAACACGGCATACGCTCTCTTCGACACGTAGAAAGGGAGCAGCCAAGTGAACGTCCGCCCGCCCGTCCCCCATCCTTCCGGCGCCACCCCGCCCCCGATCCCGCGTGACCTCGTGCCACGGCACGTGGCGATCGTGATGGACGGCAACGGGAGGTGGGCCAAGCAGCGCGGCCTGCCCCGCACCGAGGGCCACAAGGCGGGCGAGGCGTCGCTCTTCGACGTGATCGAGGGCGCGATCGAGCTCGGCGTCCCCTACCTGTCGGCCTACGCCTTCTCCACCGAGAACTGGAAGCGCTCCCCCGACGAGGTCCGCTTCCTGATGGGTTTCAACCGCGACGTCATCCGCCGCCGCAGGGACCAGCTCCACGCGATGGGCGTACGGGTTCGCTGGGCGGGCCGCCCCGGGCGGCTGTGGCGGAGCGTCATCCAGGAGCTGCGCGACGCCGAGGAGATGACCGAGGGCAACTCCACGCTGACCCTGCAGTTCTGCGTCAACTACGGCGGCCGCGCCGAGATCGTCGACGCCGCCCTGCGCCTGGCGCAGGACATCGCCGACGGGCGGGTCAAGCCGGGCCGGGTGAAGGAGGAGACCTTCGCCCGCTACCTCGACGAGCCGCAGATCCCCGACGTCGACCTTTTCGTACGGTCCTCCGGCGAGCAGCGGATCTCCAACTTCCTGATCTGGCAGACGGCGTACGCCGAGATGGTCTTCCTCAACCGCCTCTGGCCCGACTTCGACCGCCGCGACCTGTGGGAGGCGTGCGAGACGTACGCCAAGCGCGACAGGAGGTACGGGGGAGCGGTGCCGAACGCGGTCCCGTCCGCGCGGGACGCCTCGGGTGTCCCGGGTGCCGTCACGGAATGATGTTAGGTTCCGGGTGACGCCGATCCGCTGAGAGGTGCCCCCGGATGACTGTCAGGATCGAACGCGACGGGCCCGTCACCACCGTCGTGCTCTCCAGGCCCGAGGTCCGCAACGCCGTCGACGGCCCCACGGCCCGGGCACTCGCCGACGCCTTCCGCGACTTCGACGCCGACCCCGGCGCGGCGGTGGCCGTGCTGTGGGGCGAGGGGGGCACGTTCTGCGCGGGAGCCGACCTCAAGGCCGTCGCCGAGGGCCGCGCCAACCGGGGAGAACCCGAGGGCCGCGCCAACCGGGTGGAACCCGAGGGCGACGGGCCGATGGGACCCACCCGGATGCGGCTCGGCAAGCCCGTGATCGCGGCCGTCGCCGGGCACGCGGTCGCCGGGGGGCTGGAGCTGGCCCTGTGGTGCGACCTGCGGGTGGCCGAGGAGGACGCGGTGTTCGGGGTCTTCTGCCGCCGCTGGGGCGTCCCGCTGATCGACGGCGGCACCGTGCGGCTGCCCCGGCTGGTCGGGACGGGCCGGGCGATGGACATGATCCTCACCGGCCGTCCCGTGGCCGCCGCGGAGGCCCTCGGCATGGGGCTGGTCAACCGGGTGGTGCCGGCCGGCGCCTCGCGCGCCGCCGCCGAGAACCTGGCCGCCTCCATCGCGCGCTTCCCCCAGGAGTGCGTGCGCGGCGACCGCATGTCGGTGCTGGAACAGGAGGGGCTGCCCGAGCGGGAGGCCATGGCGGGGGAGCTGCGTCACGGCCTGAACGCCCTGCCCGGCGCGGTGACCGGCGCGTCCCGCTTCGCCGCGGGAGCCGGCCGCCACGGCGACTTCGACACCCTCTGACCCGCGGCCTCATCGGCCGGACGAGGATCCGCCGGCACGCTCACGAGCGGCTCAGCTCGCCGGCGACGTCCGGGCATACGCCCACCGGCGCGACAGCGACGTCCCGGTGGCCAGGCCGGATCGGCGGGTGTCACCTCCCGGCCGTGCCGGGCTCCCCGCCGATGGACTCCTGATAGACGTCCGCGTAGGTGCGCGAGTCCTTGACCAGGTCGTCGCAGAAGGCGGCGACGTCGTCGCCGATGAGTTCCAGGACTCCCTTGCCCGCCGCGGCACCCTCCTCGAAGAAATCGACCATCCCCGAGAGCAGGGACCCGTCGAGCAGGTCGATCGGCCCGACCTTGAAGAGGTATCTCTGGATCTCCTTGTAGACGATCTGGTAGTCCGGCGGGAGCGCCTTGACCCGCGCCAGGTGCGCCCGCCACTGCCTCTTGCCCTCGATCATGTCCTGGATGCCCATGTCAGCCTCCCAACCGGCCCAATTTCCTCGCGACGTTCCTGTTCAGCTGCTCGCGCCACCGGTCGCGGTAGCTCCGGGCCCCTTCTCCGCCGGCCAGCGCCACGCAGAAGCCCTTGACGTCGTCACCCAGCACCTCGTGAATGCCCTGCCCGTCGGCCGCCGTCTCCTCGAGCAGCCCCAGGGCACCGTCGAGGATCGGCATCAGGTTGCGGCCGGTGAAGTCCCCGTAGGGGAAGAGGTGACACTTGATCTCTTCCCACGCCGCCCGGTGATCGGCCGGCAACGCCTCGGCCCGAACCTCGAACGCCTTGCAGTCCCTGGTGAGATCGCTGCCCGTGATGGTCTCCCAGAAGTTCATCTCCCGCCCTCCTTGAGCTTGTCGATCCGCGACGTGATGTACTCCCATTTCGCCCAGAACGTCGTGAGTTCTTCGCGCCCCGCGTCGTTGAGCGCGTAGAACTTGCGCGGCGGGCCCAGCTCGGACGGTCGTTTCGTCACCTGGACGAGCTTCTTCTTCTCCAGTCGCAGCAGGATGGTGTAAACCGTCCCCTCGACGACGTCGGCGAAGCCGAGTTCGTTCAGCCGGCGCGTGATGGCGTACCCGTAGGTCTCCTCGCCGCCGATGATTTCGAGCACGCAACCTTCGAGCGTGCCCTTCAGCATCTCCGTCAGGTCGTCCATCGCGGGTCCTCTTCGGCTCCTTCTACTCGGTGGTACCGAGTAGGACTATACGGTATCACCGAGTAGTGAGCCAGTGCCGGGCGAGCGGCGGTTGTGGACCACGGAAGCGATTCGAATCATCGGCACCGCGCTCGGTGCGCGGCCGGTAAGGGGCCGGGGGACGCCTGTCGGCGGGGGGTGTCGTCGTCGTACGGGCCCCTGGTTCTGTCGTACGGGCCCTGGTTCTCTCGTGAAGGCGGTCTCCTCCGTGAAGGCGGTCTCCTCGCGGCTCCCCGCCTTCCCGCGTCACTCCGGCGGGGGCCGCTCCCCGCCTCCCCGTGTCGTCCCGGCGAGGACGGCCTCCGCTCTTCCTGTGTCACTCCGGGTGAAGGCGGCCCCCGCCTTTCCCGTGTCGCTCCGGGGTCTCGGCTCAGGCCTTGACCTCGCGCAGGCGGCCGGTCTCCACCTCGTAGACGAAGCCGCGCACCGAGTCAGTGTGCGGGATGAAGGGGTCGTTCCTGATCCGGTGCAGGGACTGGACGACGTCCTCGTCGAGGTCGGTGAAGGTCTCGACCGCCCAGTCGGGCTTCACCCCGACCTCGGCCTGGATCTGCCGCTTGAAGTCGTCGTCGGTGAAGGTGAGCATGCCGCAGTCGGTGTGGTGGATGAGGATGATCTCCCTGGTGCCGAGCAGGCGCTGGCTGATGGCCAGGCTGCGGCGCTCGTCGGCGGTGACCACGCCGCCCGCGTTGCGGATGACGTGCGCGTCGCCCTCCGAGAGCCCGAGCAGGCCGTACGGGTTGAGGCGGGCGTCCATGCAGGCCAGCACGGCCACCCCGCGCGCGGGCGGCAGGGGCAGATGGCCCTTCCTGAAGGTCTCCGCGTAACGCTCGGCGTTGGCGAGCAGCTCGTCGGTGACGCTCATGGGTTCTCCTCGGGGGTAGGCGACGTCACGTCACAACCTACCCGCATTACCTACTCAGTCAATAGGTATTAGCGGAGAGTGACGTCAGGCCCGGCGCCGGGCGCGGTAGGCGGCGACGTGCATCCGGTTCCCGCAGGTGCGGCTGTCGCAGTAGACCCGCGAGCGGTTGCGCGACTCGTCCACGAAGACGTGGTCGCAGTCGGGAGCCGAGCAGGTGCGCAGGCGCTCCCACTCGCCCTCGACGAGCAGGTGGGCGAGGGCGACCCCGATGTCGGCCGCGAGGTGCTCGTTGAGCGAGGCGTCCGGCGCGAAGTAGTGGACGTGCAGGGGGTGGCCGTCGTGCTCCGCGAGGCGCGGGGTGATGCGGGTCCCGCTCAGCAGGGTGTTCAGCCGGATGACCGCGGTGGGCTGGTCCGGGGCGGTGAAGACCTTGTGGAAGGCCTCGCGCAGCGCGCGCACCTGGGTCAGGTCGGCGGCGTCCAGCTCCCCGATCCCGCTGACCTCCCAGCGTGCCACGAAGTCGCCGAGTTTCCGCAGGTCGGTCAGGGTGTCCTCGCCTCCGGTGGAGGGGGAGGTGTTGACCAGGTCCACCGCGGTGGCGAGTGAGTGCACCATGTCATGTCCGAATGGCATGTTGACTCCTGTAGAAGCGGTTGCAACGTGGAGGCGTACGGCGGCTCGCCGTGTCGGAAGCGTATCTCTCCCGTGGACCTCCGGCGCCCTCTCGCGGGCGCCCGTCACAGTGGTGTGCCCCGCCAGGAAAGGCTTTCCGCGGAACATGTCCTGGTGAGCCGTGATGTGTACGCCGCGTCGTGAAATCGGGCTTCTCGTAACGCCTCCGCCGCCCCGCGTCGCGCCCTGTGCCGTGCCGCCGGGCGTCTCGCCGGGCGTCCGCTCAGGCGCGGCTCGGGGTGCGCAGCGGCTTGGCGGCGGTGGCGCAGGAGGCGCAGGTCCCGAAGATCTCCAACGTGTGGGTGATCTCGGTGAAGCCGTGCTCGGAACCGATGGTCTCGGCCCAGCGTTCCACCGCGGGCCCGGCCACCTCCACCGTACGGCCGCACCTGCGGCAGACCAGGTGGTGGTGGTGGTCGCCGCTGGCGCACGCCCGGTAGACCGACTCGCCGTCGTCGGTTCGCAGCACGTCGACGTGGCCGGTGTCGGCGAGAGCCTGGAGCGCCCGGTAGACGGTGGTCAGTCCGATCTTGGCGCCTTCCGCGCGCATCTCCGCGTAGACGTCCTGCGCGCTGCGGAAACCCTCGCTCTGGCGGAGGATCGCGTGGACGGCGTCACGCCTGTTGCTCATGGGCTGGACTCCTGAGGTCGGCTTCGACGTACGAATCTACCGAGCCCGAGGGCGAGGACGAACCCCGCGAGAGCGACGATGACGATGATCGCGCCCGGTGGGACCTCGATGTAGAAGGAGGAGGTCAGGCCACCGACCGTGGAGATCATCCCAAACAGCATGGAAAGGAACATCGTGCTCACGAACCCCCGGGTGAGCTGCTGGCTGGTCGCCACCGGCACCACCATCAGCGCGCTCACCAGAAGCAATCCTACGACGCGCATGGCGATCACCACGGTCAGCGCGGCGGTCACGGCGATCAGCAGGCTGAGGAAGCGGACCGGCAGGCCGCTGGCCTTGGCGACCTCCTCGTCCTGGCACAGCACGTAGAGCTCTCGCCCGAAGACGGTCACCACGCCGAGCACCGCCACCGCCAGCAGGCCGATCACCCACACGTCCTCGACGGCGACGCTGCTGATCGAGCCGAACAGGTAGGACATCAGCGTGGCGTTGCTCCCGCCGGGAGCCAGCGAGATGAGCAGCACGCCTCCGGCGATGCCGCCGTAGAACAGCAGGGCGAGGGCCACGTCCCCGCTGGTCCTGCCGCGCGCGCGGACCAGCTCGATGGCGACGGCGCCCAGCACCGAGACCAGCACGGCCGTCAGCACCGGCGCCGTCCCGGTCAGGAAGCCCAGGGCCACGCCGGTCAGCGCGACGTGCCCGATGCCGTCGCCCAGCAGGGCGAGGCGGCGCTGGACCATGAACGTGCCGATGGCGGGGGCGGCCAGGCCGACCAGGAGGGCGGCGATCAGCGCCCGCTGCATGAAGTCGAACTGCAGAAGCTCGATCACGAGGCTGGCCTCCAGTCGAGCGGGCTCACCGGCTCCTCCTCGGCGTGCGGGTGCACGTGGTCGTGGCCGGGCAGCGCGTGCGTGCCGACCGCCTGGGGCGGCGGGCCGTCGTGACACACGTACCCGTCCCGCAGGACCACCGCCCGGGTGATCAGCGGCTCCAGCGGGCCGAGCTCGTGCGCGACCAGCAGGACCGTCTTGCCCCGCGCGACGAGCGTGGACAGGGTCTCCGCGAGGAGCAGCTGGCTCTCGGAGTCGACGCCCGCCGTGGGCTCGTCCATGACGAAGGTGTCGGGCTCTCCGGCGAGGGCGCGGGCGATCAGCACCCGCTGCTGCTGCCCGCCGGACAGCGCCTGCACCGGGTCGGAGGCGCGGTGGGCGAGGCCGACGGCCGCCAGGGCCCTGTCGGTCGCCTCGCGGTCGGCCGCGCCGGTCAGGCGCAGACGGCGCTGCCTCGCGATCCTGCCGGAGGCGACGACCTCGCGGATCGTGGTCGGCACGCCCCCGCCCACCGAGAGCCGCTGGGGTACGTAGCCGATCCGCCACCACTCGCGGAACCGGGCGGGAGGCCTGTCGTACAGGAGGGTCTCGCCGCCGGACAGGGGGACGAGACCGAGCAGGGCGCGGATGAGGGTGGACTTCCCCGACCCGTTCGCGCCGAGCACCGCCACCGCCTCACCGGGCTCGACGGACAGGTCGATCCCGCGAAGCACCGGACGGCGGTCCAGGTTGACCTGGCCGCCGTTCATGGTGAAAACCGTTGATGTCACGTGTGACCTTTACGAGTGACCTCACGAGCAGCTGAGCGCTGCCTGGAGGGTGGAGAGGTTCTGGCGCATGGCGGACAGGTAGTCGCCGTTCGACGGCCGGCTTTCCACCGGGTCGAGGACCGCGGTCTTCGCACCGACCTCCTGGGCGAGAATCTCGGCGACCTTCGGGCTGACGAGGGTTTCGGTGAAAATCGTAGTTACTTTCTCCTGCTTGGCCACTTTTGCGACTTCGGCGAGGCGGGCGGGAGAAGGCTCGGCGTCGGGGTCGAGGCCGCTGATGCCGATCTGGTGCAGCTTGTAGCGGTCGGCGAGATAGCCGAACGCGGCGTGGCTGGTGACGATCGCGTGCGAGGAGCAGGTGGCCAGGCCCTTGGTCAGCTCCTGGTCCAGGGCGGTGAGGTCGGCGGCGGTGGCGGCGGCGCGGTCCCGGTAGCCCCGCGCGTGCGCGGGGTCGGCGGCGGCCAGCCTCTCGCCGAGCTTGGTGGCGACCGTCGCGAAGCGGGCCGGGTCGAGCCAGAGGTGGGGGTCGTAACCGATCTCCTCGTGGTCGTGGCCCTCCTCGCCGTGGTGCTCCTCCTCCGCGACCGCGGGAAGCGGGGTGACCGAGGTGGCCGCGTCGAAGGCCCGGTCGGCGGCGTGCTGCTCGACGGCCTCGTCCACCGCCGGCTGGACGCCCTTGATGTAGACGACGAGCCCCGTCTTCTCCAGCCCGGCCACCTGGAGCGGGGACAGCTCCAGGTCGTGCGGCTCGACGCCGGGCTTGGTCAGGCCGGTGACGGTCGCGTCGGGGCCGCTCACCCGCTCGGCGAGCCACTGCAGGGGATACATGGCCGCGGTGACGGCGGGCCTGCCGTCCGCGGAAACGCCCGGCGCCCCCCCGGATGAGCCGCCGGTGGCCGAGCCGGTCTCGGTGCCGCAGGCGGTGACGGCGGCGAGAAGAACGGCGGACGCGGCCAGGCTGGCATTACGTATGCGGATACGTCGGGAGGACTCGGACATCATGCTAACCAGTATGCGCGTAAATGAAAACGGTTGTCAAAATCAGGCCGCGCGCGAAGCCCGCCGAGGACGTCGTTCCGCGCGCGAGGGAGCACCGCACGGCACCCGGGGCAGCCGTGTCCGGCCCGGGAGGGAAGGCCGTCGGGCCTGGGGAGGAAGATCCTCGGCCGGGGAGGGGAAGCCTCCCGGTGCGAGGAGGAAGGGCGTCCGGCCTGGGGAGGAAGACCGTTCGGCGGGGGAAGGGAGGTCGCCCGTGCGAGGAGGAAGAGCGTCCGGTGCGGCGGGGAGGGACCGTGACGCGGGCGAAGACCGCTGCCGCGCTGTACCCGGACCCGCCGGGCCGCGACCGGGCGGGGGAGCGGGGGAACGCTGCCCGGCGCGAGGGGGACTCCGGGTCGCGGGCGTCAGAGAGCCCGGCCGGCGAAGGGGGCGAAGTTGTCGCGGGCCGGGCTCTCGTCGCCGGGCCGGGGAGCCGCCGCTCTCCGGCCTCGGCGGTCGGTGGGGGCGGACGCGGGCTCCGGCCCGGTGAGGAGGATTCGGGCCGCACCTCCCGGCCACCGGCGGGCCGTGGCGCCTGAGGGTGTGGGCGCCCGGCCCCGCCGGTGGCCGAAGGCGGCCCGGGCTCAGCCGGGGACCAGGCCGACGCGTCCTTCCCCGGTGTAGACGTTCATCGAGCTGCCCCTGACGAACCCGATGAGTGTCAGCCCCGTCTCGGCGGCCAGCTCCACGGCGAGCGAGGAGGGGGCCGAGACGGCGGCGAGGATCGGGACGCCGGCCATCACCGCCTTCTGGACGAGCTCGAAGGAGGCGCGTCCCGACACCATGAGCACGGTCGAGGCGAGCGGCAGGCGCCCGTCGCGCAGCGCCCAGCCCACCAGCTTGTCCACCGCGTTGTGCCGGCCCACGTCCTCGCGTACGCAGAGCGCGTCGCCGCCGAGCGTGAACAGGCCCGCGGCGTGCAGCCCGCCGGTCCGGTCGAACACCCGCTGGGCCGCGCGGAGCCGGTCGGGCAGCGCCGCGATCACCTCGGCCGTCACCGGCGCGGGGTCGCCGTCCACCCGCCACCTGGCGACCGTGCGGACCGCGTCGAGCGAGGCCTTGCCGCACACCCCGCACGAGGAGGTGGTGTAGAAGTTGCGCTCCAGGGAGGTCGCCGGCGGGGAGGTGCCCGCGGCGAGCCTGACGTCGAGCACGTTGTAGGTGTTGGCGCCGTCGGCGGTGGCGCCCGCGCAGTAGCGGATCGCGGTGACCTGGTCGGCGGAGGTGACCACTCCCTCGCTCACCAGGAAGCCCGCCGCCAGGTCGAAGTCGTCGCCCGGCGTGCGCATGGTGATCGTGAGCGGCCGCCCGTCGAGCCGGATCTCCAGCGGCTCCTCGGCCGCCAGCACGTCGACCCGGTGGGCGGCCGCGGCCTCCCGCAGCCGCAGGACCCGGCGCTTGACGGTGACCCTACCCATCGGCGGAGGCCGTCCGCGCGCCGGAGACGGGCTCGGAGACGGATTCGGAGGCGGGCCGGGAGGCGGGGCCGGAAAGGGGGAGCGTGTCTTCGGAGGTGGCCACGTTCTGGACGTGCTGGAAGCCGAAGCGGCCCTTGATGCACAGGTTGCCGTGGGTGACCGGGTTGTCGTGCGGCGAGCTCACCTTGACGATCCGGTTGTCCTGCACGTGCAGGGTCAGGTTGCAGCCGACCCCGCAGTAGCTGCAGATCGTCGTCGTCTCGGTCTGCCGGGACTCGTCCCAGCTGCCCGCGGCGCGCATGTCGAACTCGCTCTTGAACGACAGCGCCCCGGTGGGGCAGACCTCCACGCAGTTGCCGCAGTAAACACAGGCCGAGTCGGTGAGCGGGGCGTCGTGCTCGGTCGAGATCATCGCGTCGAAGCCCCGCCCGGCGACCGAGATGGCGAAGCTGTTCTGCCACTGGTCGCCGCAGGCGTCGACGCACTTGTAGCAGAGGATGCACTTCGAGTAGTCGCGCACGTAGAGCTCGTTGTCGACCTTCGCGGGCTGCGCGACCGTGGCGGCCTCCTCGCCGAAGCGGTCGGGCCGGGCGCCGTACTCCTCGATCCACTCGGCCGCGCGCGGCGTGGTGGACAGGTCGGCCGTCGAGGCGAGCAGCTCCAGGACGATCTTGCGGCTGTGCCGGGCGCGCTCGGTCGCGGTGCCGACGACCATGCCGGGCTCGGCCCTGCGCGAGCAGGCGGGCGCGAGCGTACGGGCGCCCTCGACCTCGACCACGCACACCCGGCAGGCGTTCTTCGGGGTGAGGGTGTCGCCGTAGCAGAGGGTCGGGATGTCCTTGCCCGCCGCCGAGCAGGCGTCCAGCACGGTCGAGCCCTCCGGCACCCGGACCGGGTCGCCGTCGACGGTCATCTCGATCAGCCGCCGGGGCGGCTGCAGGGGAACACTCATGATGCCTCCGAGGGGGAGAAGACGCCCAGCCGGTCGATGGCCGACTCGACGGCGTTCCAGGCGGTCTGGCCGAGCCCGCAGATCGAGGCGTCGCGCATGGCCCGGCCGACCTCCCGCAGCAGCGCGATGTCGCCGGCGGTGGGCCTGCGGCTCAGCCGGTGCAGGGCCTCCTCCTGCCGCACGGTGCCCACCCGGCAGGGCACGCACTGCCCGCACGACTCGTCGCGGAAGAACTCCGCGATGCGCAGGAGGATGTGGGCGAGGTCGACGCTGTCGTCGAGCACCAGGACCACGCCCGAGCCCAGGGTGGTGCCGGCCGCCCGGGTGCCCTCGAAGGTGAGCGGGACGTCGAGCTCGTCCGGGCGGACGAACCCGCCGGCCGCGCCGCCCAGCAGCACCGCCCGGAGCCTCCCGGTCGAGCCCCCGGACAGGTCGAGCAGCTCGCGCAGGGTGGCGCCGAACGGCAGCTCGTAGACGCCCGGCCTGGCGACCGTGCCCGAGACGCAGAACAGCTTGGTGCCCGTCGAGCCCTCCGTGCCGGTCGCCGCGTAGGCGGCGGCCCCGCCGCTGAGGATGGGCAGCACGTTGACCAGTGTCTCGACGTTGTTGACCACGGTGGGCTTGCCGAACAGGCCCTTCTCCACCGGGAAGGGCGGCTTGCTGCGCGGCTCGCCGCGGAAGCCCTCGATCGAGTTGAAGATCGCGGTCTCCTCGCCGCAGATGTAGGCGCCCGCGCCGCGCCTGATCTCGATGTCGAAGGCGAAGCCCTGCCCCATGACGTCGGGCCCGAGCAGGCCGCGCGAGCGGGCGACGTCGATGGCGTGGGCCATCCGGCCGATCGCCCGGGGATACTCCCCGCGGATGTAGAGGTAGCCCTTGGGGCAGCCGGTGGCGTACGCGGCGATGGTCATCGCCTCCACCAGGGCGTACGGGTCGCCCTCCATGACCACGCGGTCCTTGAAGGTGCCCGGCTCGCTCTCGTCGGCGTTGCAGACCAAATAGTGGGGGTGGTCGAGCTGGCGGGCCGTGGCCTCCCACTTGCGCCCGGTGGGGAACGCCGCCCCGCCCCGCCCGACGAGGCCGGATTCGAGCACCTCGCGGATGACACCGGCGGGACCGATCCTGACGGCCTCGCGCAGCGCGGCGTAGCCGCCCTCGGCCCGGTAGTCGTCCAGGCTCGCCGGGTCGACGACGCCCACCCGGCGCAGCAGCACGAGGGAGGGGTCGCCCGCCTGCGGGACGGCGTGCTCGGCGGGAGGCTCGGCGCGCTCGGCCAGGGCGGGGCCGCCGGTGGCGTCCATGCCGCTGAGGCCGCCGAGCTTGCTGAGATCCCCGCGGCCCGCCCCACCGCCACCCGTGCCGCCCGTGCCGCCCGTGCCCTCCGCGGGACGGGCGTCGCCCGCGTCGCCGACGCCGCCCGTGCCGCTCACGCCTCCGGCCGTGCTCGCGCCGTCCGCGCCGTCCGTGTCGCTCGTGCCGTGTGTGCCGCTCGCGTCGCCGATGCCGCTCACACCGCTCGCGCTGCTCGCGCCTCCGGCGGAGTGGGCACGGCCGGTCCCGTTGGCTCCGACGGTTCCCTCGGCACCGGCGCTTCCGTTCGGACCGGTGCTTTTGTTCGGGCCGCCGTTTCCGTGGGGGTCGCCGGTGGGTGCCGGCACGGGTTCGGCCGGGCCGTACACGGCCGCGCCGGGGAACTCGCCGGCCTGCAGGGCGAGTGCGGCGGGGGCCCGCTCGCACAGGCCGAGACAGGGGCTCGGCTGCCAGGACAGGCCGGGCGGGCCGAGCCGCTCCTCGGTGCTCCGCCGCACCGCGTCGGCGCCGCGCGCCTGGCAGGCCAGGTCGGTGCAGACGTGCAGCACCCGCGCCGGTCGCGGCTTCGTCGAGAACAGCGAGTAGAAGGTCGCCACCCCGTACGCCTCGGCGGGCGGCACGGTCAGGCGGCGGCAGATGTAGTCGAGGGCTCCCTCGCTGATCCACCCGATCCTGTCGTTGACCGCGTGCAGCGCGGGGAGCAGGAGGTCGCGCCGGTCGCGGGCCTCGTGCCCGCCGACGGCGACGCGCAGGTCGCCGTCGGAGCGGGCGCCGCCCTCCCAGCCGGTCGGGGGGGCGCCGAGGAACGCGTCGACGGCGGAGCGCTCCTCGGCCGTGGGCTCGGCGTCGCTGAACCGGAGATCCACGCCCCCGTCACCCGGCCTTCGCGGGCACGAGCTTGTCGACGCGCACGGCGGCGGCCTTGAACTCCGCGGTGCCCGCGATCGGGCAGGTGGCCTCGATGGTGAGGGCGTTGGTGTCGACCTCGTCGGGGAAGTGCATCGTCATGAAGACCAGGCCGGGACGCAGCGCCGGGTCGATGTGGACGGGGGCGACGACCGAGCCGCGCCGGGAGCTGATCCTGACCTCCTCGCCGGGACTCACTCCCAGCCGCGCGGCGTCCTCGGGGCAGAGCTCGATGTTCTCGCCCCTGCGCAGCGGGGAGGCGAACCCGGACGACTGCACGCCGGTGTTGTAGGAGTCGAGACGGCGGCCGGTGGTGAGCCGCAGAGGATACTCGTCGTCGAGCAGGTCGACCGGCGGTGAGTGTTGGAGCACCGCGAACGGCGCGGCCCTGCCCCGCCGGGCCGGGTCGCTCTCCCAGAGCCGCCCGTGCAGGAAGGGCGGTTCGAGGGAGTCCTCCGACGGGCAGGGCCACTGGATGCCCTGGAGCCTGTCGAGCCTGTCGTAGGTCATGCCGGTGTGGGCGGGGGAGAGGGCGCGGAGCTCGTTCCAGACCTCCTCGGCGCCGGTGTAGTTCCAGTCGTGGCCGAGGCGGCGGGCCAGCTCGCAGAGGATCCAGATGTCGTCGCGGGCCTCGCCCGGCGCCTGGAGCGCCTTGCGGACCCGCTGCACCCGCCGCTCGCTGTTGGTGAAGGTGCCCTCGCTCTCGCACCAGGCCGCGCCCGCCGGCAGCACCACGTCGGCCATCTGGGCGGTCTTGGTGAGGAAGATGTCCTGCACGACCAGGTGGTCGAGCATGCTGAGCCGCTTGACGCAGCTCAGCGAGTCGGCCTCGGACTGCACCGGGTTCTCCCCGATGAGGTAACAGGTGGTGACCTCGCCCTCGGCCATCCCCTCCAGCATCTCGGTGAGGTTGCGGCCGTAGCGCGGCTGGATGGGGGTCTCCCACGCCTGCTCGAACTTGACGCGGATCTCCGGGTCGAGGATGTCCTGGAAGCCGGGCAGCCGGTTGGGGATGGCTCCCATGTCGCCGCCGCCCTGCACGTTGTTCTGGCCGCGCAGCGGGGACAGGCCCGAACCGTAGCGCCCGACGTGGCCGGTGAGCAGCGCCAGGTTGATGAGGGCGCGCACGTTGTCGGTGGCGTTGTGGTGCTCGGTGATGCCGAGCGTCCAGCACAGCTGGGCGCGGTCGGCCCTGGCGTAGGCGTGCGCGAGCTCCCGGATGGCGGCCGCGGGCACACCGGTGACCTGCTCGGCCACCGGGAGCGTCCACGGCTCGACCGAGGCGGCGAACTCCGCGAAGCCCTCGGTGGCGCGCTCGATGAACGAGGTGTTGTGCAGCCCGGCGTGGATGATCTCCCGGGCCACCGCGTGCGCGAGCGGGATGTCGGTGCCCACGTTGAGGCCCATCCACAGGTCGGCCCACTCGGCGGTGCCCGTGCGGCGGGGGTCGACCGCGAACATGCGGGCGCCCTTTCTTATCCCCTTGAGCACGTGGTGGAAGAAGATCGGGTGCGCGTTGCGCGCCGCCGAGCCCCACATCACGATCACGTCGGCGTCCTCCACCTCCTGGTAGGAGGAGGTGCCGCCGCCGCTGCCGAAGGCCGCGGACAGGCCCGCCACGCTCGGGGCGTGGCAGGTGCGGTTGCATGAGTCGACGTTGTTGGTGCCGATCACGACGCGGGTGAACTTCTGGCCCACGTAGTTCATCTCGTTGGTGGAACGGGCGCACGACAGCATCGCGAAGGCGTCGGGCCCGTGTTGCTCGACGTTGCGGCGGAAGCCCTCCGCGGCCCGTTGCAGCGCCTCGTCCCAGGTGGCGCGGCGCAGCACACCGTTCTCACGGACAAGGGGATGGGTGAGCCGGTCGTAGTGCTCGGCGCGGTCCCCGCGGTCCCTCTTCATACCCCATCCTTTCGACAGTCCTGTATACAGTCTACGGTATGTCGCATCAACCGACGGCGGCAAGATTTTCTCTGACCCGCTCGTCCAGGAGGTCCGCGACCGCGTGGATCGCGCGCAGCGTGGGCACCTCGGCCCCGGTCAGGTCGGCCAGCTCCACGACGGCGGCGAGGAGCACGTCGAGCTCCAGGGGCTTGCCCTTCTCCAGGTCCTGGAGGGTGGAGGTCTTGTGCTCGCCCGCCCGCTCGGCGCCCGCGATCCGGCGCTCGATCGAGATGTCGGGCTCGCAGCCCACCCGGCGGGCCACGTCGACGGTCTCGCGCATCATGGTGACGACGAGGTCGCGCGTCCCGCGGTGGCGGCAGATGCCCGCCATGGTCGCCCGGGTGAGCGCGCTGATCGGGTTGAAGGCGATGTTGCCCATGAGCTTGATCCAGATGTCGCGCCGCAGATCCGTCTCGACGGGACACTTCAGCCCGCCCTCGATCATGGCGGTGCTGAAGTCGACGCAGCGTGAGGAGAGGGAACCGTCGGGCTCGCCGATAGAGAACCGGGTGCCCTCCAGGTGGCGGATCACGCCGGGCGCCTCGATCTCCGTCGCCGCGTAGACGACGCATCCGATGGCGCGCTCCAGCGGCAGGGCGGAGGTGACCGCCCCGCCGGGGTCGATGCTCTCGATCACGTGGCCCTGGTAGGGGCCGGGCAGCCCGTGGAAATACCACCACGGGATGCCGTTCTGGGCGGCGATGAGGCCGGTGGTCTCGTGGAGCAGCGGCTGGATCATGGGCCCGGCCGCCGCGTAGGAGTTGGCCTTGAGGCCGAGGAAGACGTGGTCCACCGGGCCGATCTCGCGGGGGTCGTCGGTGGTGTGGGGGTGGGCGGTGAAGTCTCCGCGCGGGCTCAGCACGCGCACCCCCGATTCGCGCATCGCCGCGAGGTGCTCTCCGCGGGCGATCAGATGCACCTCGGCGCCTGCCCTGCACAGGGCGGCGCCGACGTAGGCGCCGATGGCGCCGGCGCCAAGAACAGCGACTTTCACAAGAGGCTCCGTCCTCGCGTCCATAGTGCATTCGGTATACAGTATGGAAAAAATCCGGTCAAGGAGCCGCCGATGGCCGTCCCCAGATCCACCGTCCACGAAGCCGTACACGAAACCGCCCACGGAACCGGCCACGAGGTCGTTCACGAAGCCGGGCACGGAACCGTCCACGAAACCGGGTACGGAGCCCCGTCCCGCGATCCGGGCACCGTGCCCTCGCCGGGGCGGCCACCGGCGCCGCCGACGCCACCGGCGCCCCCGGGGGCGCCGGCCGAGGGGGCGTCGCACCACGGCGCCCACGCGGGGGCGCTCCCGTGGGAGGCGGCCCGCCGGGTCGCGGCGTCCGCCGCGGGGCCGCTCCCCCCGGTCGACCTTCCCCTCCACCTGGCGTACGGCTGCCGGCTGGCCGCGCCGCTGCACGCCCTCGTCCCGGTGCCCGGCACCGACGTGGCCGCGATGGACGGCTACGCGGTCGCGGGCGATCCGCCCTGGCGGGTCGCGGGCCTCGTGCTCGCCGGGGGCACGCCCTTCGGGGCCGCGCTCGCGCCCGGCACGGCGGTGGAGATCGCCACCGGCGCCCCGGTGCCCGAGGGCGCCGAGGCGGTGCTGCCCTACGAGCTGGCCGTACGGACCGGCGGGCCGCCGCCGTCCGGGGGAGGGGCGGCCGGGCGGCCGGTGCCGCCGGGCCGGTTCGCGCCGCCGCTCGGCCGGTTCGCGCCACCGGGAGGGCCGCCCGGAGAGCCACGGGGAGGGCCGCCTGGAGGGCCGTCGGGAGAGTCGCCGGGTGGGCTGGGCGGGCCGCCGGGCGGGAGGTCCCGGCCGGCGGGGGAGCCGGCCGTCGGGTGGGTGTCGGCCGCGCCCGGGGCGGTCGAGCCCGGCAGGCACATCCGGCGGCGCGGCGAGGACTGCCCGCTGGGGACCGTGGTGCTCACGGCCGGTTCGGCCGTCACGCCCGCGGTGCTCGGCCTCGCGGCCGGGCTCGGGCACGACGTGCTCCGCGTACGGCCCAGACCGCTGGTGTCCGTGCTGGTCACGGGCGACGAGGTGGTGACGCGCGGGCTGCCGGGCCCGGGGCGGGTGCGCGACGCGATCGGCCCCATGCTGCCGGGGCTCGTCGAGTGGGCGGGCGGGCTGGCCGAGGCGCCGCGGTGGCTGCCCGACGGGGCGCGGGCGCTCGCCGCCGCGCTCGCGGGGACCCCGGACGGGCCGCCGGGCCAGGTGATCGTGGTCTGCGGCGCCTCGTCGAAGGGGCCCGCCGACCACCTGAGGGCGGTGCTCTCCGGGCTCGGGGCGGAGATCCTCGTCGACGGCGTCGCGGTGCGTCCCGGTCACCCGCAGCTCCTCGCCAGGCTTCCCGGCGGGCGGCTGGTGGCCGGGCTGCCGGGCAACCCCTACGCGGCCCTGGTCGCCGCGCTGACCTTGCTCGCCCCGGCGGTCCGGGCGCTCGCGGGCGGCCCCGAGGCCCCGCGCGAGCGGTCCGCGCTCACCGGTCCCGTACGGCCCCACCACGCCGACACCCGCATGGTCGCGGTGCGGCGCGACGGGCGCGGCGCGGTGCCCGTCGGGCACGACCGGCCGGGATCGCTGTGGGGGGCCGCGCTCGCCGAGGCGCTCGCGGTCGTCCCGCCCGGGTGGAGGGGCGAGCCGGTCGAGCTCGTCCCACTGCCCGCACAAAGGGTCTAGACATCCCAGGACCCCGGGGGTAACCATTGCCCTCATACGGTATGCAGTATGGAGAACACAATCGAGAGGACCACCAGAATGACCCAGCCAGCGGACACGGCGCCGGAAACCATCTCCGGAGGCCACCTGGTGGCGAAGGCGCTCAAGGCGGAGGGGATCGATGTGATCTTCACGCTCTGCGGCGGCCACATCATCGACATCTACGACGGTTGCGTCGACGAGGGCATCGAGGTCATCGACGTCCGCCACGAGCAGGTGGCGGCGCACGCGGCCGACGGTTACGCCCGGATCACCGGCAAACCGGGTTGCGCGGTCGTGACGGCCGGGCCGGGCACCACCGACGCGGTGACCGGCGTGGCCAACGCCTTCAGGGCGGAGAGCCCCATGCTGCTCATCGGGGGGCAGGGGGCTCTGAGCCAGCACAAGATGGGCTCCCTGCAGGACCTGCCCCACGTCGACATGATGACCCCGATCACCAAGTTCGCGGCCACGGTCCCCTCGACCGAGCGGGTGGCCGACATCGTCTCGATGGCCTTCAGGGAGTGCTACCACGGCGCTCCCGGCCCGTCCTTCCTGGAGATCCCGCGCGACGTCCTCGACGCCAGCGTCCCGCTCTCCAAGGCCCGCATCCCCGAGGCCGGCCGCTACCGCGCCTCGGTGCGCCAGGCCGGGGACCCCGAGGCCGTCGAGCGCCTCGCCGACCTGCTGGCCCACGCGGAGAAGCCCTGCGTCCTGCTGGGCAGCCAGGTCTGGACCACCCGGGGCACCGACGACGCGATCGACTTCGTCCGCGCCCTCAACGTCCCCGCCTACATGAACGGCTCGGCCCGCGGCACGCTGCCCCCCGGCGACCCGCACCACTTCCAGCTCTCCCGGCGCTACGCCTTCACCAACGCCGACCTGATCGTCATCGTCGGCACCCCGTTCGACTTCCGGATGGGCTACGGCAAGCGCCTGTCGCCCTCGGCGACGGTGGTCCAGATCGACCTCGACTACCGCACCGTCGGCAAGAACCGCGACGTCGACCTGGGCATCGTCGGCGACGCCGGGCTGATCCTGGCCGCGGCCACCCAGGCCGCCTCCGGCCGCGTCGAGAACGGCGCGGCCCGGCGCAAGGAGTGGCTGGAGGAGCTGCGCGCGGTCGAGGCCGCGGCCTACGAGAAGCGGCTGCCCCGCCAGCTGTCGGACTCGCAGCCGATCGACCCCTACCGCCTGGTCCACGAGATCAACGAGTTCCTCACCGAGGACACCATCTACATCGGCGACGGCGGCGACATCGTCACCTTCTCCGGCCAGGTCGTCCAGCCCAAGTCGCCCGGCCACTGGATGGACCCCGGGCCGCTCGGCACCCTCGGCGTCGGCGTCGCGTTCGCCATGGCCGCCAAATACGCCAGGCCCGACAAGGAGGTGCTCTGCCTCTTCGGAGACGGGGCGTTCAGCCTCACCGGCTGGGACTTCGAGACGATGGTCCGCTTCGACCTGCCGTTCATCGGCGTCATCGGCAACAACTCGTCGATGAACCAGATCCGCTACGGCCAGGCCGCCAAGTACGGCGAGAACCGCGGCCGGGTCGGCAACACCCTCGGCGACGTCCGCTACGACGAGTTCGCCCGGATGCTGGGCGGCCACGGCGAGGAGGTCAGGGACCCCGCCGACATCCGGCCCGCGCTGGAGCGGGCCCGCGAGTCGGGCAAGCCCGCCCTGATCAACGTATGGGTCGATCCGGACGTCTACGCGCCCGGAACCATGAACCAGACCATGTACAAGTGAGGGGGACCCCATGAAGGCACTGGAAGGTGTCCGCGTCCTCGACATGACCCACGTGCAGTCGGGTCCGTCCTGTACGCAGCTCCTGGCCTGGCTCGGCGCCGACGTGATCAAGCTGGAGGCGCCCTCCGGCGACATCACCCGCAAGCAGCTGCGCGACGTCCCCGACGCCGACAGCCTCTACTTCACGATGCTCAACTGCAACAAGCGCAGCATCACCCTCAACATGAAGAGCGAGCGCGGCAAGCAGCTCTTCACCGAACTGGTCCGCGACTCCGACATCCTGGTGGAGAACTTCGGGCCCGGCGCGGTCGACCGGATGGGCTTCTCCTGGGACCGGCTCCAGGAGCTCAACCCGCGGCTCGTCTACGCCTCGATCAAGGGTTTCGGCCCGGGCCGCTACGCCAAGTTCAAGGCGTACGAGGTGATCGCCCAGGCGATGGGCGGCTCGATGAGCACCACCGGCTTCGAGGACGGCCCGCCGCTGGCCACCGGCGCCCAGATCGGCGACTCGGGCACCGGCATCCACGCCGTCGCCGGCATCCTGGCCGCCCTCTACCAGCGAGAGCAGACCGGGCGCGGCCAGCGCGTGCAGGTGGCGATGCAGCACGCGGTGCTCAACCTGTGCCGGGTGAAGCTCCGCGACCAGCAGCGGCTCGGCCACGGCCCCCTGTCGGAATACCCCAACAAGACCTTCGGCGACGAGGTGCCGCGCTCGGGCAACGCCTCGGGCGGCGGCCAGCCCGGCTGGGCCGTGCGGTGCGCGCCCGGCGGTCCCAACGACTACATCTACGTCATCGTGCAGCCGGTCGGCTGGGCGCCGCTCGCCGGGATCATCGGCCGCCCGGAGCTGGCCAACGACCCCGAGTGGGCCACCCCGGAGGCGCGCCTTCCCAACCTCGACAAGATGTTCCAGCTCATCGAGGAGTGGAGCATCACCCGCGACAAGTGGGAGGTCCTCGACCTGCTCAACGCCGCCAACATCCCCTGCGGCCCGATCCTGTCCACCAAGGAGCTGCTGGAGGACGAGAGCCTGCGGCGGGAGGGCGCGCTGGTCGAGGTCGACCACCCCCAGCGCGGCTCCTTCGTGACGGTCGGCAGCCCGCTGCACCTGTCCGACTCGCCGGTGGACGTCACCGCGCCGCCCCTGCTGGGCGAGCACAACACCGAGATCTACGCCGGCCTCGGCCTGTCCGTCGAGGAGCTGGCCGAGCTGAAGACGAACGGAGTCATCTGATGGCGTATGACCAGGCCGCCGTACGCGAGGTGCTGGACAAGGCCCGCGCCGAGGGCCGCACCGCGCTGACCGCCCCCGAGGGCAGGAGGATCTGCCAGGCGTACGGCATCTCGACCCCCGGTGAGGGGGTGGCGACCTCCGCGGAGGAGGCGGTGTCGCTCGCCGGGGAGATCGGCCTGCCCGTGGTGCTCAAGATCGTGTCCCCCGACATCCTGCACAAGACCGAGGCGGGCGGGGTGCTCGTCGGCCTGGCCGACCTCGACGCGGTGCGCGCCGGCTACGACCGGATCCTCGCCTCCGCGCGCTCCTACGACCCCGAGGCGTCGATCGACGGCGTCCAGGTCCAGGCCATGGTCGGTGCCGGGCACGAGGTGATCATCGGCGCGGTCACCGACCCGACCTTCGGCAAGGTGGTCGCCTTCGGGCTCGGCGGGGTGCTCGTCGAAGTCCTCAAGGACGTGACCTTCCGGCTGGCCCCCCTCTCGGGTGATGATGCACTCGGGATGCTGGACGACATCAGGGCGGCGGAGGTGCTGCGCGGTGTCCGTGGTGCCGAGGCGGCCGACAGGGGGGCGCTGTCGAACATGATCGAGCGAGTCGGCGCCCTCGTCGGGGACTTCCCCGAGATCGCGGAGGTGGACCTGAACCCGGTCTTCGCCACCTCCGGGGGCGCGACGGCCGCCGACGTGCGCATCCTCCTCGACGCCGACCCCGTCGCCGCGCCCGCCCGGCTCTCGCGCGAGGAGATCCTCGCCGGGATGAACCGGATCTTCAAGCCGCGCGCCGTCGCGGTGATCGGCGCCTCCGGCGAGACCGGCAAGATCGGAAACTCGGTGATGCGCAACCTGATCAACGGCGGCTACCGGGGCCACATCTACCCGATCAACCCGAAGGCCCCGGAGATCCTCGGGCTGCCCGCCTACCCCAGCATCGCCGACGTGCCGGGGGAGGTCGACGTGGCGGTCTTCGCCATCCCGGCCAAGTTCGTGCCCGCGGCGCTGGAGGACGCCGGGCGCAAGGGGGTGGCCGGAGCCATCATGATCCCGTCGGGGTTCGCCGAGACGGGAAACGTCGAGGGCCAGCGGGAGATCGTCGAGATCGCCCGCAAGCACGGCGTGCGGATGCTCGGCCCCAACATCTACGGCTACTACTACACGCCGGAAAATCTGTGCGCCACGTTCTGCACGCCGTACGACGTGAAGGGCGGGGTCGCGCTGACCTCGCAGAGCGGTGGCATCGGCATGGCCATCCTCGGCTTCAGCCGCACCACCGGGATGGGCGTCTCGGCGATCGTCGGGGTCGGCAACAAGGCCGACGTCGACGAGGACGACCTGCTCACCTTCTTCGAGCAGGACGACAACACCAACTGCGTGGCGATGCACCTGGAGGACCTCAAGGACGGGCGCGGGTTCGTCGAGGCCGCCCGGCGGATGGTCGCCAGGAAGCCGGTGATCGTGCTCAAGGCCGGGCGCACCGCGATGGGCGCGCGGGCCGCGGGCTCGCACACCGGGGCGCTGGCCGGCGACGACAAGGTCTACGACGACATCCTCCGCCAGGCGGGCGTCGTGCGGGCCCCGGGCCTCAACGACATGCTCGAGTACGCCCGGGCGCTGCCGCTGATGCCCACCCCCGAGGGGGAGAACGTCGTCATCATCACCGGGGCGGGCGGCTCGGGAGTGCTGCTCTCCGACGCCTGCGTCGACAACGGGCTGAGCCTCATGGAGATCCCGCCGGATCTCGACGAGGCCTTCCGCGCCTACATCCCGCCCTTCGGGGCGGCGGGCAACCCCGTCGACATCACCGGTGGCGAGCCGCCCAGCACCTACGAGAACACCATCAGGCTGGGTCTGGCCGACCCCCGCGTGCACGCGCTGGTGATCGGCTACTGGCACACGATCGTCACCCCGCCGATGGTCTTCGCCGAGCTGGTCGCGCGGGTCGTGGCCGAGGAGCGCGCCAAGGGCAACGACAAGCCCGTGGTCGCCTCGCTGGCCGGTGACACCGAGGTCGAGCAGGCCTGTGACCATCTCTTCGCGAACGGGGTGATCGCCTACCCGTACACCACGGAGAAGCCCGTGGCCGTGCTCGGTGCCAAGTATCGCTGGGCGAGGGCCGCAGGGTTGCTGCGCGGCTGAGCCGCGCTTCACGAGCGAGGGGGCGAATCGGGGCACTCGCAGGATCAACCAACCCCCCAGGAGGTCCGCAGGTGGACACATCGAGAACACCGGCTGCAGCGGAGCCCGGCGAAGCCGCCGCCGCATCCGGCCAGGAAGAGAAAGTATGGCGGGCGGGCGGGCTGGAGCCGATGCCCATACGCACCCTGCCCGACGCTCCCCCGTCGATCCACATCCTCGGGCCGACGGTGTTCCTCGTCGCGCTCGGCGTGGGCATGGGCGAGTCGTACATGTGGCCCCGGCTGGTCCTGCTGTTCGGGCCGGAGATCCGGTGGCTGTTCCTCATCGGCGTCACCCTCCAGGCCGTGGTCATGCTGGAGATGGCCCGCTACGCCATGGCGACCGGGGAGAGCATCTTCTTCGGCGCCGCCCGGGTCTTCAAGCCCCTGATGTGGTTCTTCTTCGTCGTCGCGATCCTCGTCTACATCTGGCCGGGTCATCTGTCCGCGGGGGCCGCCGCCTTCGAGCAGATCACCGGCATCCCATGGGTGATCACGGCCGTCGCGGGCCTGATCCTCGTCGGCGTCGTCTTCAGCCTGGCGAAGGTGATCTACAACCTGCTGGAGAACGTGCTGTCGATCCTGATCGGCACGCTCGTCGTCGGGACCGCCGTGGTGGCGGCCATGGTCGGCACCTGGGGCGACGTGACGAGCACGATCACCGGGATGTTCGCCTTCGGCTACCTGCCGCAGCAGGCGCTCTCGGAGGCCTGGTTCCCGGTGATCGTGGGATCGATCGCCTTCGCCGGGCCGTCCGGGATGCAGCAGATGTGGTACACCCTGCACCTGCGCGACTCCGGCGCCGGAATGGGAGCCCACATCCCGGCCGTCCGCGGTCTCCGGCACGCCGGCGAGGAAGAGGCCATGCCCTCGCGCGGCTTCATGTTCGACACGAGCAACCCCGAGGAGATGCGCAAGTGGAAGGGGTGGCGGCGCTGGGTCACCTTCGACGCCCTCCTGCTCTTCTGGGGCATCACGATGCTGGTCACCGTCTCCTTCACCGTGATCGCCCAGGCCGCGGCGAGAAACACCCCCGGCGTCCGTACCGTCATCGAGTCCGGGGAGCGGGAGGCTGCGCTGAACGCGATGGCCGACTCCTTCGCCTCCGCGGGCAGCTCGGTGCTGGGCGGGGTCTTCCTCGGCTTCATCGCGCTGATCGGGCTGAACGCCACCCTCGGCCTGTTCGACTCCTTCTCCCGGGGGCAGGCGGACATGAGCTTCCACTTCGTACGCGGTGCGAAGAAGCTCGGCATGTCCCGCCTGTACGCCGCCTTCCTGTGGGGCGTCATCGCGTTCGGCATCCTGATCCTGCTGTTCGGCCCGGCCGACGGCCCGAGCGGGATCCTCGACACGCTGGCGTTCCTGTCCACGTTCGCCATGGGCGCCTACTGCGTGACGCTCCTGCTGGTGAACAACCGCATGCTGCCCAAACCGATCCGGCCGAAGATCTGGACCAACCTGATCATCGGCTTCGGGGCGGTCTTCTACCTGGGGATGCTGCTCTACAGCCTGTTCGCCTTCGGCGTGGTCGTGGGCTGAGACCGTGCCGACGCGACAAGCTGAACTCGCCCTTCCCGGGGCGCTGATCGGAGTCGTCGCCGGCGCCGTGGCCGGAGGGCTGACCCTGCTCGCAGGGCAGCCCGCCGGCTGGGCCGCGATCTCCGCGCTGACGCTCGCCCTCCCCCTGGGGCTCCTCGGGACCGGATACTCCATCCTGCTCGGCCAGAACCTGTTCAGACCGGGGGTGTTCGCCCCCGCGGGCCTGTACTGGCTGGCCGGCTTCCCCCTCGCCCGGCTGTTCCAGGAGACGGTCACCGGCCTCGCCGTCTTCGGTCACGTCAGCCTGCCGGGCGGGGTGGCGGGATTCCTGGCCTACCAGGCCATGGTGAGCCTCGGCTTCGCGATCGGCTTCCTCTGGTTGCACGAGAGGCTCATGCCCCACTGGTTGATGCGCCTGAGAGAGCGCAATCCGCGGGCGCGCGAACTCCTCGCCGCCTACGTTGAGCACGCTGAGGCGCTGTGGCTCGCCAAGGAACGCCGCCGCGCACGGAAAGGAGCGCGTTGAACATTCCCACCTGGGTGTGGCTGGTCACGATCGCCGGGTTCGGTCTCGTGCTGGCCATCGACTTCTACCTCGTGGCGCGCAACCCGCGAAAGCCCACGTTCCGCGAGTGCACGTTCTGGGTGATCTTCTACGTGTCGCTCGCCGTCGCGTTCGGCATCGGGCTGCTGGTGGTCACGGGGCCGTCGTACGGCGGTGAGTTCTTCGCCGGCTGGATCACCGAGTACTCCCTCAGCGTCGACAACCTGTTCGTCTTCCTGCTGATCATGAGCCGCTTCTCGGTGCCCGACCGCTACCGGCAGAAGGTGCTCCTGATCGGCATCGTCCTGGCCCTCGTCATGCGCGGCGCCTTCATCGCCGCCGGGGCGGAGGCCGTGACCCGCTTCGACTGGCTCTTCTACATCTTCGGCGCCTTCCTCATCTACACCGCGTGGAAGCTCATCGGCCACGAGGAGGAGGAGGCGGAGTTCTCCGAGAACATCGCGCTGCGCACGGTCAGGCGGGTCGTCCCCACCACGGACACCTACCACGGCTCGTCGCTCTCCGTGATGGTCGACGGCCGCCGCGCCGTCACCCCGATGCTCATCGTGATGGTCGCGATCGGGACCACGGACCTGCTGTTCGCCCTCGACTCCATCCCGGCCATCTTCGGGCTGACCAAGGAGCCCTACCTGGTGTTCACCGCCAACGCCTTCGCGCTGATGGGGCTGCGGCAGCTGTTCTTCCTGATCGGAGGGTTGCTCGACCGTCTCGTCTACCTCAGCAAGGGCCTGTCGATCGTCCTGGCCTTCATCGGCGTGAAGCTCATCTTCGAGGCGCTGCACCACGACGGCGTCTCCTGGGCGCCGGAGATCCCCATCCTGGTCTCCCTCGGGGTCATCGTCGGCACGCTCGCCGTCACCACCGTGGCGAGCCTCGTCAAGTCGAGGAACGACCGCGGCCGCACCCCGGTGGGCCAGAACGACTCCGCGGAGGATCCGGCGACCGGCCCGGCGGCCGACCCCTCCGGTTCTCCCGGCTCTCCCGGCTCTCCCGGTTCTCCCGGCGACACCGATCCCCCTGGCCCCGCCGCGAGGCGGAGCGAGGCGCACGCGGACGGCTGAGGCGCGGCCGGCCGTCGCGAGCGGGTGGTCTCCCCTGCGGAGACCTCCCGCTCGCTCATTTCGGAACGTCGATCCCGTCGGTCCGCTGCTCGGCCGCCGCCCAGCGGCGCAGATGGCGCTCGGCGTTCTCCGCCGAGCCGTACTTCCGCATGGCCGTCGCGAGGCCGAGCCCCATCATCCGGCCGTCGGCGGAATAGCCCGCCGGTCCAGAGATGAGAAAGCGGAACCTGTTGAGAAACGCTCTCATCGATCATCACCACCAATTCTTTCGCTCAGTATCTGCCCTGGGTGTTTCACTCAAACGGGCCAACCGTGAATTCTGTGTCAACTGGTCCGTGAGCTGCTGGGATCGCGCCGGAACGGCTCGGAAGGGAGTGGATCCGGTGCCGGTCCGCGCGAGGTGATCGCGCTTTTCCGGACCCGGCCGGGATGGATTAACCGGCCGCGGCCGACACGGATTCACGGGTGCCGATCCGCTGGGTTATCCGGCGCGGTTTCTTTTGATCGTCAATGCGGCGGGCACGGGTCCGGGCGCCGGTCCGCACGGGTTCCTCCGTGCTTCCCGGAGGTGCTTTGCCCGGACGTGCTTTGCCGGGAGGTACTTCCCTGGACCCGCTTTGCCCGGAGGTGCTTCGCGGACGTGCTTTGCCGGACGTGCTTTCCTGGGTGTCCTTTCCCGGACGCGCGTTTCCAAGGACGTGCTTCTTCGAGCGTGCCTTCCCGGGTGCGCCTTTACGGCCCGGGACGCGCGAGACCGTCCCGTGCCGGATCGGACCGGCACGAGAGGGCTTCCGGTGATCGGCCCGTACGGGGACGTGCCGGGGACGTGCCGGGGACGTACCGGTGCCGGATCCGTACGGGAGGAGACGGCTCGCGCCGGACCGGACCGGCGCGAGCAGGGTGAGGAAGGGGATCGTGGTCGGCCCGCGCCCGCCGGGGAGGGCCGGCTCGCGCCGAGGGACCGAGAAGCGGAGAAGCCGGGGGAGTCGGGGAAGCCGGGCCGGGGGAGGGTCAGCTCGCGCTGAGCGAGCGCGGGCGCCGGCGGCGGGCGGCGGGCGCGGGCTCCTGCGGCTCGGCGGGCTCGGCGGCCCGCTGCTCCAGGTAGGAGGAGCGGGTGTGCTCGGTGTGGTCGCGCATGATCTCCGCGGCCCTGATCTCGTCGCGCGCCTCGATGGCGTTGATCAGCTGGTCGTGCTCCTCCCAGGAGTCCCGGCCCCGCTGGCGGGCCACCGGCGTGTGGTACCACCGCACGCGGCGGGAGACCTGTGAGGCCAGCTCCGCCAGCACCGCGTTGCCGGACAGCTCGGTGATCAGCGCGTGCAACTCGGAGTTGGCCGCCACCGAGGCGTCGATGTCGTCCGCCTCCAGGGCCCGGAGCCCGCGCGCGCACACCTCGCGCAGCCGGGCCACGCCCGCGGCGTCCGAGTTGAGCGCGGCCAGCCGCGCCGACTCGGTCTCCAGCAGGGCGCGTACGGCGAGCAGCTGGTCGGCCTCCTGCACGGTCGGCGCGTGCACGAACGCCCCGTGGCCGGGACGGAGGTCGACCCAGCCCTCGCCGCTGAGCATCTGCAGCGCCTCGCGGACCGGCTGGCGCGACACGCCGAGCAGCTCGGCGAGCTCGCTCTCCGCGAGGTGCTGGCCGGGACTGAGGCTCCCGTTCACGATGAGCTCCAGGATCGCCTCGAAAACGCTCTCCCGGAGAGTGGTCGGGCGCGGGATCTTGGGCGCCGCTCCCGAGTTCGCCAATTCCGACCGCACCATGTGTCTTCAGCTCCAGGATGAGAAAATATGGCGGCCCCTCGTCCGGCCAGCCCATTGTCTGTTGTCGACTGCCTACAGTATACAGTTTCGGACAGGGTCGCCGTGGTGAGCCTGATCACATCATGGCTCACCCGGGAAGCGTGACCGGATGACCCGGCTGGCGCAGCGTGGCGCTGAGGGTCGCGGCGGCCAGCACCAGGCCCGCGGCGAGGAAGAACGCCACGGCGTGGCCGGAGGAGGTGAGGGCCAGCGCGGCGAGGCCGACCCCGACGAGCCCGGCGACCGCCTTCGCACTGTAGACCACGCCGTGGATCGAGGCGGTGTGCCTCTCGCCGAAGTATTCGCGGACCAGGCTGGCGATGAGGGGATAGAAGGCGCCCCCGCCCAGGCCGGCGGGCACCGTCGCGACCAGGATCATGACGGCGGACCCGGTCACCGCCCCCCAGGCCAGCAGCAGCTGCCCCAGGCAGAGCAGGGCGAGCACGGCGCTGAGCGTGCGCCCCCGCCCGGTCACCTCGGCGGCGAGCATGGCGCAGGCGCGTCCGGCGCCGTTGAGCACCAGGAGCAGGGCCACCGCACCCCAGGGAGAGAAGCCGCCGGAGGTCGCCAGCGCGACCACGTCGAAGATGGAGACCGCTCCCGCGCAGACCAGGATCGACACCAGGGTGGGCAGCGAGCCCGTCCGCAGCGCCTGGCTCAGCGAGAACTGGCGCACGGCCCGGGGCTCCCTGCGTAGCGCGACCCGGTCGTCGGCCCAGGCGTGCGGGTCGATGTGGGCGGGCCACCAGTGCGGCGGCGGCAGGCGTACGAAGGCCGCCGCCAGGCCCACCGCGACCAGCGCGACGGCCGCGGCCACGGCGAACAGCGGCTGGAGCGCGCCCCCGTCCAGGGCGGCCACCACCGCGAGCGGGGCCGTGCCGTAGGCGAAGGCGCCGGTGGTGAGGCCGACCCTCGCGGCCGGGCGCTCGGGGTACCAGCGGGCGACGGCCTCGGTGCACGCGCCGTACACCAGCCCGGCGCCCACGCCGCCGAGCAGGGCGTAGCCGGCGAGGACCGTGGGCAGGTCGCGGGCGAAGGCCGTCGTGAGCAGGGCCGCGGCGCTGAGCGGCGCCCCGGCCCACAGCGCGAGGCGGATCCCGAGCGCGCCGCGCCGCAGCAGCAGGACGGTGGGCAGGGCCACCGCGGCCTGGCAGACGATCCAGACGGCGAGCGGAGCCAGGGCCGGGGCGAGCGGCCAGCCGCGCGCCTGCGCCAGGGCGGGCACCGCCGCCGCGTAGCCGTACTGCATGGCGCCGATGGAGGCCATGGCGGCCCAGGGGAGCCAGAACATCCACGACCGGGGACGGTTGATCAGATCCTGCGGGGTGTCGCCGACGAGGTAATCGCGTCCCCGCCAGTCTCGTACGAGCTGCGTCTTCTCCATACCGTATGGAATATCCGCCCCCGGAGTCCCTGTCGAGGCCTGGACGGCTAGATTTCCATACGGTATACCGTCTACAAGAACCGTATCCAGGGAGGTCGCGTGGACCTGTTCGAATACGAGGCGAAGAAACTCTTCGCGCGGCACGGGGTCCCCGTCCCCGTCGGCGAGGTCGCGGCCACCCCCGAGGGAGCCCGCGCGATCGCGGCCGGCCTCGGCACCCCGGTCGTCGTCAAGGCCCAGGTGAAGACCGGCGGCAGGGGGAAGGCCGGGGGCGTGCGGCCCGCCCCCGGCCCCGACTCCGCCGAGCGGGAGGCGCGGCGGATCCTCGGCATGGACATCAAGGGCCACATCGCCGAGACCGTGCTCGTGGAGACGGCCACGATGCCGGTCGAGGAGTATTACGTGGCCTACCTCGTCGACCGGGCCAACCGGTGCTTCCTCGCCATGGCGTCCGTCCACGGCGGCATGGACATCGAGGAGGTGGCCGCGACCAGGCCCGAGGCGCTGGTGAAGATGCCGGTCGACCCCCTGGCCGGGATCGACGAGGGCGCCGCGCGCGAGCTGGTGACCCGCGCCGGCTTCCCCTCCGACCTGCGGGACGCGGTGGCCGAGGTGCTGGTCCGCCTCTGGCGGGTCATGGTGGCGGAGGACGCCCTGCTGGTCGAGGTCAACCCCCTGGTGTGGACGGCGGGGAGCACGATCCTCGCCCTCGACGGCAAGGTCAGCCTCGACGAGGGCGCGGCCTTCCGCCACGAGCACGCGGCGCTGACCGCCGGGCCCGGCGACGGCGGCCTCGAGTCACGGGCCAGGGCCAAGGGCCTCAACTACGTCAAGCTCGACGGTCACGTGGGGGTCGTCGGCAACGGCGCGGGGCTGGTGATGAGCACCCTCGACGTCGTCGCCCAGGCGGGGGAGGGCTACGGCGGGGTCCGCCCGGCCAACTTCCTCGACATCGGCGGCGGGGCGTCCGCGCAGGTCATGGCCGACAGCCTGGAGATCATCCTCTCCGACCCCGACGTCAGGTCGGTCCTCGTCAACGTCTTCGGCGGCATCACCGCCTGCGACGCGGTGGCCGACGGCATCGTCTCCGCGCTCGGGCTGCTCGGCGACCGAGGCCTGAGCCGCCCCATCGTCGTGCGGCTCGACGGCAACAACGCCGAGGAGGGCCGCCGGATCCTCACCGAGGCCGGGCACCCCGCGGTCCGCCAGGTCACCACCATGGACGGCGCCGCCGAAGAGGCGGCCAGGCTCGCCGCGGCATGAGCGGGCCCATCACCGGACCCACCGGACCCACCGGACCCACCGGACCCACCGGACCCACCGGACCCACCGGACCAGGCGAGCCCGCCGGTCCCGCCCGCGGAGGGCACGCGAGCACGGACCTTGCCCACGGAGGGCACGCGACGAGCACGGAGAGGGAGTGGCAAGCATGGCGATCTTCTTGACCGGCCACAGCAAGGTGGTCGTGCAGGGCATGACCGGCGCGGAGGGGAGGCGGCACACCGCGAGGATGCTCGCGGCGGGCACCGACGTGGTCGCCGGGGTCACGCCGGGCAAGGGCGGCGGCACGGTCGACTTCGCCGAGCGGGGCGTCCCGGTGTTCGGCACGGTCGCCGAGGCGATCGCCCGGACGGGCGCGGACGTCTCGGTGGTCTTCGTGCCGCCGAGGTTCGCCAAGGCCGCGGTCGTCGAGGCCGTCGACGCGGGGATCGGCCTCTGCGTGGTCATCACCGAGGGCATCCCCGTCCACGACACGCTGGCCTTCTGGGCCCACGCGCGGGCGGCGGGCGGCGGGACCCGCATCATCGGGCCCAACTGCCCGGGGCTGATCAGTCCCGGCGCCTCCAACGCGGGGATCATCCCGGCCGACATCACCAGCGCGGGCCGCATCGGCCTGGTCTCGAAGTCGGGCACGCTGACCTACCAGCT
>NZ_JBEOWK010000026.1:0-133825 GCF_040295985.1 Streptosporangium sp. NPDC002524
GGCTGGTGGGGGGGGTTTTTTTGCAACCGCCGCGGCCCGGCTGGGTGGTTTATCCGGCCGCGTAGGGCCGGACATCACGAAGGGGCGACCGCCGTACGGCGGTCGCCCCTTCGTGATGTGTGCGGCAGGTCAGAGCCAGCGGAGGACGGAGCGCAGGAGAAGCAGGCCGGTGGTTGCACCGGCGATGGCGTAGGCGAGGAAGACGATCACGAGGGACTGCACGGGGGTCTCCGTTCGGTAGGTGGTCAGCCGGGGTGGTAGGTGGTCAGCCGGCCGTGGGTGACGAGCAGCTCGTAGGTGGCCTTCGCCTTGTCCAGCAGTACCGCCCCGCTGGTCTCGGTGATCTTTGAGCTGTCGTGGTGCGATCGCCGTTCAGCGCCGCCGCCGAGCCTGATGTGGGTGTCCAGCGCGTCGACGCGGGCGTCGTAGTCGTCGCGGTCGGCCGCCTGGGCGAGCCAGTCGGCCAGCACCTTGATGTCAGCGGGTAGGGCCGCTTCCTTGGAGCCGTAGTGCTGGTCCCGGTTCACGGCGGCCAGGGTGAGGTTGCGCAGGGCGAGGTTGAGCGCTTGGCGGTTGACGGTCAGCGCGTCGGGGACGGGCCGGATCGGACGCGGCCGGACGGCCGAGGCGAGGGCGGAGGCGGGCCTGCGGGAGCGGAGCATGGCGGGAATCCTTCCGTGGGGTCAGCGCGAGGCGCCGGCGAACATGTCGGCCAGCGCGTCGGTTTCGGCGCTGGGGGGAGCGGTCAGCGCGATGGTGCCAGCGCCAGGATCGGCGCTCGGCGGGGCGCCAGGGTCGGCGCTGGCGCCGACGCCAGCGCCGACCCTGGCGGCGGCGTACTGGCGCCGGTTTCGGAACTGGCGCGGCAGCGTCGGCCGCTCGTCAGCGCTGGCGCTGGCTTCCTCGGCGCCGGGGTCGGCGGTGCCGGCGCTCGGGGGAGCGTCGTGGGGCCGAACGACGGCGACCGCTGACTCCTGCAGCTCGGTGATCCACTCAGCGCGCCAGCCGCGGGCGGTGGAGTCGCCAGCGCCGGTGTGCTGCACAAGTTCAGCGGTCTCGGGCGGCGGGCCGCCTGCGGCCATCCGCGCGTCCCACAGCTCACGGCCGAGCGCCTTCTTGCCGCCCTTACCTGTGGCGTCGGCCTTGGGCGCGGGCTTCGGCCTCGGCGCCGGGACCGGCGCGGGGGCCGGGAAGGGGGACGGGGGAGCGGGCGCCGGGTCCAGCGCTGGCGTCTCCTCGGCGCCCGCGCTGGGGTCCGTACCGGCGGGCGGCGCTGGGGTCGGGTCAGCGCCACGCAACGCGGCGATCACCTTGTCCGCCTCAGCGTCAGCGGCAGCGTCATCGGCAGCGTCATCGGCAGCGCGAGCGGCCGACTCAGCGCGGGCGCGCTGGAAGTCGTCGTAGATCTCAGCGGCCCGAGCCAGCGCCAACTCCAGCGTCGCGGGGGCGGCGTCGTCGAGCATCCACACCAAGTCAGCGTCAGCGACCGAGCGCCAGGCCGGGCCGAGCGCCACCTCCAGCTGCTTGCGCGCCGCCATGATCCGCTGCTGCATACCCAGCGCCACCCGGTAGGAGGGGATCTCCCACTTGACCATGAACCGGCGCAGCTCCCGCGACTCAGCGTGGTGGTGCCAGCGGCGAGCGAACGGGATCGGGTCCCGCACCCGGTGCTTGCTCAACAACACATGCCGGACCGACTCCACGATCGCCAAGATGACCAGCGGCGCCGGGAGGAAGACCAACATGGCGCGCACGTCGGGCCAGCCAGCGGCGGCGTTGATCACCACGGACAAGATGGTCAGCGTGCGGGCGACCCACCGCAGCACCGGCGCGTGCCAGCTGCACCAGGTGAACACGATGTCCCACACCACGATGACCAGCAGCGAGATCTCGCCGGTCAGCGCTACCCGCCACGGCTCCTCCACGCCGACCCGGGTGGCGAGCTTCACCAGCGCGTCGTAGGAGGCGATGACGCTGTTGTAGAGCAGGTAGCCACCAGCAGCGAGCGCGAGGATCACGGCCAGGGCGTGGCCCTCGTGCAGCTTGCGCTTGACGGGCGTCTCTTCCATCAGGGGCTTCATCACTTTCGGTCACCTTCAAGCGGGCGGCGGATCGTCAGGGTGGTGCGGTGCGGCGCCCTCCCCCGGGGGAGGAGCCCCGGCAGGGGGGTGCCAGGGGGGCGGGACGGGGACCGGGGATGGTGTGGTGGGGTCCCCCACCTCCCCCACGGAGAGACGTTTGTGCTGGTCACGGCTGTTGTTCGCCTCCCCCGGGGGACACGTTGGGGGAGGAGGTCTCCCCCGGGGGAGGGTGGGGGAGGTCATCCGGGGGGGTCGTGGGGGAGGCAGCGCCGACCAGGACGAGCGTGTCGCCACCACTCCGGCGGTAACGGTCTGCAGCCGCCTGGAGGGTGGAGCGGGCGTAGCCGCGCAGGTCCTCGCCGTTGCGGACGAACTTGTTGGGCAGGGTCGTCACGCTGTATGGGCGCAGCGCGGCGGCGAGCTCCTGCTGGGTGGTGTGCAGGGCGGCGGCCAGGGTCTTGGAGTGGATCCGGTCGTCGCCGAGCTGGTCGAAGACGGCCAGCGCGCGGGCGATGACCTCCGGGACGGCGGCGGGTGCGAGCGGGGTCCGGGCATCGGCGGACGGGGAGGACGCGGCGGCCTGGGCGGCGATGTCGCGCGGGTCTCCCCAGTCGGCGGTGGCAGAGCCGCCGCCCGCGATGAGGGTGAAGGGGCGCCGAGGCAGAGCGCCGGCCACCGACGCGGCCGGCAGGGCGGGCACGTCGTCGACGTCGTCGTCGTCGAGGTCGGCGAAGTCGACGCGCATCCGGTCGAACCGGTCATCGAACGCAGTGCCGGTTACGGCGCGGGCAACGGCGACGGCGCGCGGGTCGAAGCCGGTACGACGCCCGGAGATGACGGCACCGACCTGACCGATCTGCAGCGGCTTGAGGAAACCGACCTTGAAGGGGCGGGGGCGGCCCTTGTCGAACTGGACGAATCCGCAGCCGACCCCGTCGAGGTCTTCCACGCTGATCCCCTTGTTCCAGCCGAACAGGTACGACAGCTCCTCCTCGTCCTGGACGAACATGCCGACGCGGAATGCGGCCTGCTTCTTGACGTTGGGGGAGACGACGTCGGAGGTGGCGCGCAGGCCGGAGAAGATGACGTTGACGGCCTCGTTGCGGCCGATGCGCTGGATCTCCTCCAGGTTCTCGCGCAGCTGGGCGACGCGCGGGTCCCTGCTGGTCGGGCTCATCGCCTCCGCGGACTCGTCCACCATGATCAGGTAGTACGGCAGGTCGGCCGAGACCGGCAGCAGGGTCGCGTTGGCCTTCTTCTTGACCCGGCGGGTGGACTTCTTACGGTCCTTGGCGATCGCGAGCATGACCTCGCTCAGCAGCAGCGCCTCGTCGAGGTTGGAGGCGGCCCAGCCGAGCGGCGGCCGGTTGATCTCCCCCTCGAGCCAGGCGTCCAGCCACGGCTGGGACATGCCGCCGCCGTTGAGGTCGATGTGCAACACCACGGTGTCGGTGCACAAACCGACCCCGGCGGTGATGCCGTGCAGCAGCGACGTCTTGCCTGATCCGCGCTGGCCGATGATGAGGCCGGCGAGCTCGCGCAGCGGCACGCTGGCCGCCTTGGAGTCGCGGTACCCGCCGAGGTAGACCGGCTCGTTGATGGAGCGGGGCGCGTAGTCGCTGGGGTAGTCGATGGTCTCGCTGAGCAGGTTGATGGTGGAGACGTGCAGCCACGCCGATCCGCGGTGCCGGCCCCGGTCGACCTCGACGCCGCACCCCTCGCGCAGCCTGGCGTCGGAGGCCAGGCCCTGCTCGAAGGCGGCGAGCCGGGCCCGGGTGGCGCCGCCCCACGGCAGTTCGGCCAGGAGGCTGTAGCCGGCGCCGTTCGCCCAGCGCTCCACCTCCTGGATCTGCACCCGCATGGAGGCGACGCGCTGGATGCGGGCCTCCCAGTTGCGGGCGAGGTCGGAGTTGCTGCGCAGCACCAGGGCGCCGCTCTCGGTGGCGGCGCGGATGCGTCGGTCGTCGCGGTGGGCGAAGGGGGCCAGGACGGCGGCGGCGAGCGCGCCGACGCCGAGGGCGGCCCAGGTGTTGAGCCGCCAGGGGGTGTCGTGCAGGGCGTAGGTGAGCCATCCGCCGGCGCCGCACCAGCAGCCGAGCCGGTACATCAGGGCGGGCGCGCTGGCGTGGCGGGCGTCGGACACGACGCCACCGACGCCACCGACGAGGGCGCCGGTGATGGCCCAGTAGGCGGGCAGGTCGACCATGTCGCCGACCGTGGCGGCGGCGGCCACGGCCAGGGTCGCCTGGGCGGTCGCGCCGAGCACGTCGCGCGGCGCGGCCGCGGTGCCGCGGTCGCGCTGCCGGGTGCCGGTGGCCACAGTGGTGCTCCTTCGTTCCTGGTGCGGGGTGCGCTGGGGTGGGGCTGGTTACGCCCCCGGGTGGTTCCACTTGCGCTCGCCGCGGCGGGGCTTCTCGCGGCGCAGAATCTCGGCCCTGTGGACGTTGCTGAATAGGGTGCTGACCCCTTCGGCCTTGGTGATCAGCTTGGACTGGTCGGTGTAGAGGTCCCGGAGCGCTTCGAGCACGAGGCGGTCGATCGGGTAGTCGTCGTACAGCCGGTCGGTGAGGATGCCCAGGGCTGTGGCGGTGTTGAACGGCACCTCGTGGAGGGCCTTCAGGTGGGCTGCGGCGATCATCATGTCCTCGGTGCCCCACCCGGCAGCGGCCGGGATGAGTTCGGCGGAGGCGACGACGAGCGGGTTAGTGCTCATGGGGGCGGTGCTCCTTGGGGTGATGCGGATGCCGGAGGTGGTGGTCGGCCGAGGAGGCTCAGGGGGTGTGCTCTCGGCAGCGGGGGCAGCCTCGGGCCCCGCGTCGCTCTCGGTCTTGGCCTCCTCCTTGGTCTGGTCCTTGGCCTCCTCCTCGTTCTCGGCGGCCGCCGGAGCCTCGGGGGCGAGGCCGAGCCAGCGGAGGACCTTGGCGACCAGGGCGCGCAGGCCGGACGTCATCTCGGCGTCCCACGCGCTGAACCGCTCGCGCACGGCCAGGCGGGGCCGGGCGGCCCATATCTGGCTGATGCGGTGAGCGGTGCGGGTGTTGGCCTGCTTGCCCTGCTTGCCCTTCTTGCGGTCGGCGCGGTCGAAGGCCTTGCGTACGGCGCGGTCGAATGCCCGGGTCTTGGCCTTCGGGGTCTTGCCGCCGCCGAAGGGTGAGCGGCCGGAACGCCCGGAACGCCCGGAGCCGCCGGAGTTACCGGAGAAGAGGCCGCGGCGCCGCCCGCCTCCTCCGCCGCCCCGCCCGCCGAGGGAACGCAAGGCAGAGCCCACGCTGCCCGCGCTCTTGCCGAGTTTGGTTCGCCGGCCGCCGGAGGTGCTCGGACTGGCCGTCGTGCTTCGGTCAGCACCACGGCGGCCGGAGTGGTCCCGGCCGCGGGGACGGCGATACCGGTAGGCGACGTAGGAGGCTCCGCCGGCGGTGACGGCCGCCCCGCCGGCGATGAGGCCGGGGATCCCGGCGACCTGGTGGAGACCGGCGATGGTGATGCCCGCGACGGACAGGCCGCCGACGAGCGTTTCGCGGGTGACGCCGCGCTGCTGGCGGGCGGCCGACGTGGGACGGTCCGAGCGGTCGGTGGTGTCGGTGTCGGCAGGGGGCTCGGCGGGCGGCTCGGCGATGACCGGCTCGTCGAGGTCTTCCCGCTCGAGGGCGTCGTCCTGTTCTGGCGGGTCGACCTTGGTGTAAGTCATCACGCTCCCCCTCTTGGCGGCTTACACCCGACAAGTTAACTTGATGGGTGTAAGCGATGCAAGGGGAGAAGTTGACGTTGGAAGCGCTGATCGATATCCCGTTGACCCGCTGTGCTGGCACTCTTGGTGTCGCGCACGACGCGCGACGAGTTCAGGGAGTGATGGGTGGGATGGTCGCAGGGGAGCACGAGTGGGAGAGAATCGCCCGCGATCTCCTGGGCAAAATCCAGAGGGGCGTCTACGAGCCTGGCGCCCAGCTCCCCACGGAGAGCGAGCTCAGGGTTGAGTACGGGGTGGCGCGCAATACGGCGCAGCGGGCGCTGACCTGGCTGGTCGGCAAGGGATACGTCGCCCCGCGGTCAACGCGGGGCGTGTTCGTCCGCAGCTATGACCGTCAGCTCGTGAGCGCGGGGTTGAGCGCGGAGAGCCGGGAGGCCGACGCTCGCGTGGAGGTAGGGGTCGTCGAACCTCCGGCCGAGGTCGCGGCGCGGATGCCTGGCCTGACCGAGGTATGGCGGCGGCGCGCGGTCCGGCCGGGGCATCTGGTCGACGCCTACATCGCCCCGGAGCTCGCCGAGCGGGTCCCGGAGTTACGCGGGCCGAAGGCGCTGGGAGATCCGCACGCGGTGTGGTTGCAGCGGGCCGGGCTCGAGGTTGAGCACCAGGCGGTGTTCGTCGCCCGGATGCCGACCATTGAGGAGGAACAGCTGCTCGAGCTGCTGCCGGCGACCCCGCTTCTGGAGCAGACGTCCACCGTCGCCGACGCGGCCGGGCGAGTCCTGGTCGTCCGGGTCGATCTGTACGCCGGTGATCGGACCGCGTTGCGCGCGAACCTCGCCCCCTGATGCCCATGACGATGGGCCCGCCCCGGCTGGGGCGGGCCCTCCTGGTGTACGGCTACCGCAGGCTGGCGGCGAACTCCTCTGCGGTCACCAGGTCCGGGAGCTCGCCCGCCTCTTCTTCCATGCCGGCCAGAGCCTGGATGCTCAGGCGCCCGGCCCAGCCGATCAGCCACCCCGTCAGGACGCGGCCGAGGGGTCCGTCCTGCCCGTCTCGGTAGGTGATGGGGCCCTCGTCCCAGCCCTTGGTGACCAGGACGACCGGGCTGGTGGGCTGGATCCGGGTACGGCCGCGCGCCCCGATCACCACTTCCAGTTCTGCCTGGACCCACCAGGGCAGGTTCCCGCTCCAGCACCAGGCGGTGACGATGATGTGTCCCGTCTGCGGGGTGGTGACGTCCATGACGACCTGCCCGTCCGCGCTGGCCGTCATCTCCTGGAGCGCCTGGAGAAGCCGCTGGGCTACGGTCCAGCCGCGCCCGGAGCTGGCGTCAACCAGCCGTTGGACCAGTTCCCAGCCCCGGTATTCGTAGTGGGCCTGAGAAAGCCGGATGGGCTCCCACACTTCCGTCAGGTCCACCGTGCCGCCGCGCGGGACATCCTCCAGGACCTGCCACTGCGCGTGCAGCGGGGTCTTCTGCGCTGGGACGTCCTGCGGGTCGATGGGGATTCCCTGGAGCGTCTTCTCCCAGTCGGCGAGCTCGGCGGGCTGTGCCTCGTGCATGTCCCCTCCTCGGGGTCGTCGATCGGCCGGCCCGGGTGGGTCGGCCGTGCCCCTCGCAGGGGGATGAGATTTTCCTGCTCTCACTTACTACTGATGGACGAAGCCGCAGACGGCCCGGTCAGCCGGTGGTGGGAGGCTTCGGCTCCGGCGGGAATCCGGTGACATGGTGGACCGGCCCGAAGGCAAGCCCCTCGCGCTGCAGCCGCTTCTTGACGTGCCGCTCAGGCGGGATGTCGGTGACGGTGACGCGCTGGTTGGGGCTGGCGATGAGGGCCCACGTGGTGATGGTGGTCTCGGTGAGCGCCTCCACCGTCGTGGTAGCCGCTGGCCCTTCCTTGGCGTCGCCTACGCGTATGCCGAAGCCGTAGGGCAGGATCCGTTCCCGCTCGTAGTTGAGGACGCCCCGCAGCCCGAGGTAGTTGCGGGCGGTCTCCTGGGTGAACTGGCCGGAGTTGACGAACGACTCGGCGGTGGCCACCGCGTCGGTCCACCAGGCCGTCCACACTCCGGTCTCCTGCCGCTCCCAGCTGCACGCGATGACGGGCACGCCGCTCGTCGAGGCGGACACGTCGCGCGACCAGAGCATGAGGCCGGTGGGGGAGGGCACCATGTCCGGAGTCAGCGCGTGGAATCCGCCGGCCAGGGGGCCGGAGCCGGTGACCACGTCGGTGACCTCGTCGCCGATGTAGTACAGCTCGGCGGAGGCGACCCGCTCGTACTCGGCGCGGGCGAGGAACGCGGCGCGCTCCCGGTTGGACTTGTCGATCACTTCGTCGGGCAGCAGGTACTCGATGCCGCGGTCGAGGTAGAGCTGCCACTCGGGGGCCGCGTTGTGGCGGAGGAACAGGGCGGTTTGCCACCGCACCTCGTGGAGGTTGGCGGGCTTGATCGCGTGCGTCATGGGGTGCTTCCTTCTAGTCGGTGAAGGCTCGGTGCAGGGCCCGCTCGGTGGCCTTGTCCTCCTCGGCCTGCAGCTCGGCCACGAGGTCGGGGTGCTCGGCGTCGAACGCCTCAAGGGCCTCCTCCGCGGCCGTCGCCGCGCCCTCGGCGGCCGTGACCGGCCCCCACGGTGCCTCGTTGTCCTGAACGTCAGCGCGGGCGCTGCTCGCCTGGTCGTAGGCCGCCTGCACCGCGGCGGCGAGCTCGGCCCGCTGGCTGCGAGGCGTGGGGGCGGCCGCCTGCCGCTCGACGTCGAGCACGGCCTGGAGCTGGGCGGCCTCGGCGTCGGTGAGCAGCAGCACCTTGCCGGTGCCGATCGCCTTGACGACCTCGCCCGGCTTCCCGTCCGGCTTGGGGCGGTGGTGGATGTTGCCGCTGGTGTACGGCGTGCCGTCGATGGAGACGTCCCAGGAGATGGCGATCGTGTCGTGCGGCTGGGGCGTGTGGCGGGTGATGGTGGCGGTCCGGCCGTCGCTGAGGGTCTTGGTGAGCGGGTTCACGGCGTTGGTCCTTCCTGGAGCGTGGGGGAGGGGGTGCGTGTGGTGGGTCGGCCGCGGGGCCGCTGGACCTTCGCCCACCAGGGGTCGCACAGGCTGGGCAGGTAGCGCGGGTGCGGCTCGCCGGGGTTGACCGGCGGGGGCGGGTCGGGAAGGGCGGGGTCGTTCTCGGCCCGCTTCCAGGCACGGGTGACCGCGCTGCGGTTGACGTCCCAGCGGCGGGCCAGTTCGGCTTTGGTCAGCGGCCAGTCTTCGGCCTCGGCCATGGTGCTCTCTTTCGATACCGGGGGGCGGCGACGCGCCGCCCCCCGGGGGGCAGGGGTGGTTCTCGCTGGTCAGGCGAACGACAACATGTAGTCCTCCTCCTCGTTGCAGCGGTCGCACACCCGGCCCTGGATGCCGGAGGAGTCGTTGCGGGTGTGGCGGGCGGCGCGCTGGTGGCATTCCTCGCACGTCCCGCCGCTGGTGTCGTCCAGCAGGCGGGGGGTGGGCGTCCACTTCAAGGCCTTGTAGGTGGCGGACGCGATCGGCTTGTCGAGGGTTTCGATGACCGTCTGGTCGGGGACGGGGTCGTAGTCCTCGCCGTTGTAGCCGGAGTCGTTGACGACGGTGACCACGGCCCACCGGGTGGTGGTCGTGCCGTCCGACAGCTCGTCGGCGTGCTCCAGCAGCCGCCCCCGCACCCCGCCGCCGAGATTTTTACTCCACAGCTCGGTCGTCGTGCGCTTGGTCACCGTCAGGCCGGCAACCCGGGCGGTCTCTTCGGCCACCGCCGCGCGCCGGTTCTGCTCGCGCTTGATACGGCGCGCCTCGTTGGTGGCCTCGCGCTGGCGCTTCTTCTCGGCCCCGCGCTGCTGGGCGGCGCGGGCCTCCTGCAGTGCCGCCAGCTGCTCCTCGTAGGAGGGCAGAACTCTCTGGGTGCAGTTCAGGTGCGGGCGGTGGCGGGTCTCCCAGCGGATCGGCCACTCCCGTACGAGGTACTCCTGGGCCTGGTCCTGGGCGACGGTGACTCCGCACAGGGTGCATGGGGCGCCGGCCTCGGCGGTGCGCGTCGGGCAGTCCTGCCAGTGCTCGACCTCGGTGTCGTCGCCGTGGCCGCGCAGGTGGCCGTTGTGGGCGGAGACGTTGCGGCCACACCACCGGCAGTTTCCGGCTTTGCGGTTCGGCCGGCGGGCCTCCTCGATGATCTCGAAGACCCCCGGCTGCTCCGGGTACTTCTCCAGGAGGGCGGTGAGCTTCTTGAGGGTGGTGGCGCCCAGGGCGCTGGCGGCCTTCTTGAAGTGGCGGGTCCACAGCTCGGTGAGGGTGTCGTCCGACGCCAGGTAGACGGTGACGGTGGCGTCCTGCACCGGGTAGGGCTTGCCGGTCCGGAAGTGGTAGTCCCAGCCGGTGGTGAACTTGTCCACCGCCAGGATCAGCGCACCGGGCGGCACCGCGACGACGTCGCCGGCCTCCAGCCGCGTGCCGTTGAGGGCCTCGAGGCCGTGCAGATCGACGACCACGCTCGTGACGAGCCTTCGCCAGCCGCTGATCTTGGGGTCGTTGGGGAGGGTGGGGACCTTGATGGGCATGGGGACCTCGGTGGGGTGGGGTGCCTTCGACGTCTCTCACCCTGCCATAAAATCGCAACGCGTGTTGCGTTTTTTGGGGAATGGAAAACCGGCCCGGACGGAGCTGTCGAAGGCACCCGCCGGACCGGTGCCTCAATCCTCGCATTCGACCGCGAAGCGCTCACTGCCGGGGTACTCTGGACCCTCGTCCCCGCACACGCGGGGGTGAACCGGAGTCATGGATCATCTCCACCCGATCCAAGGCGCCCTCCCCGCACCCGCGGGGGTGAACCAGGCTTATAGATCAGCTCCATTCGATCTTGATCACTATTCCCGCACCTGCGGGGATAGGAGACCCCGTCGTTCGGCCGAGCGGCGGGGTTTCGCCTTTCCCGGCCCGCCCCTGCTCACCCCGGTACGGCCGGCACCTGCACCTCGCCGCTGTCGAGGTGCCATCGCGCCTCCAGGTCGATCAGCGGCTCCTCGTACGACGCGGTGAACGTACGGAGCCGCCACCCGCACAGGCACTCGAAGAACGTCAGGACGCGGCCGTGCCGTCTCCAGGTGTTGGCGATGACCGCGTGGTTGCCGGCGACCCAGCTCTTGCTGATCGGGGGGAGCCCGCCGAGCGCGGGGTGGGGGAGGTTCATCCGGCCTCCTTGGCGGGCGCCGGGCTGCCGGGCAGCAGCGTGACCCTGGCCACGCGCAGGTCGGTCGGCTCCTCGCGGCTCCAGCGTTGCGAGGTCCACCACTTCAGGTCGGCCTTCGCGCGCTCCAGGTCGGTCTGCGCGGCGGGGGAGACCCACCGGGTTCCGTCGTTGACGGTGGCGATGTCGACGACGACGTACCCGGCCGGGGGGCCGAGGGGCTCGCGCTCGATGGACCAGCGCCGGTCACACCGGCCGCACGTCACGCCGACGAGGTCCCCGTCGACGCGGGAGGTGACGTAGTCGTAGTCGTGGCCGTCCTCGGCGCATTCGGCCTGGTTGATCAGGGCTCGGGCTTCGAGGAGGGTGTAGCGGGGGGCGTGTGAGCCCGCGCGGCGCACGTCGTCGACCTCGGTGTAGGGGTAGACCCATTCGCCGCCGCCCTGCACGCCCAAGACGAACGTCCAGGTGCTAAGGGCCTTGAGGATGCCCTCGGTGGGGCCTTCCGCCGGCGGGCGCAGGTCGAGGACGACGGGGGAGCCGACCAGTTGGGCGTAGCGGGCGGTGAGGGTGTCGTTCATCGCGGGGCGTCCGTTCGGGGAGCGTGGGCCGGGCCGGTGACGGGGGAGCGGCTGCCGGGCACGGGCAGCGGCACCTCGGCGAGCTCGCGGGTGGCCAGCATGGGCCCCCAGCGGTCGAGCCAGTTCTTCCAGGTCTGTCGCTGCTTGGCGTAGCGGGCGACCCACCAGCAGCAGATCAGCAGGTCCTCGCGGCCGATGCGGTACTGCAGGTAGAGCGTCGCGGGGGTGGCGCCGCCGATGTAGGCGGCGATGACGTCGGCGACGCTCGCGCCGCCGGGCAGGGTGGGGCGGCCGTCGTTGACGGCCGGGTCGACGACGATGTGCGGCCGGGACACGGTGCTCATCCGGTGGCCCCCGTCGTGGGGGCGGGGGCGGCCTGCTCGGAGGTCTCTTCCGTCTGCGCGGGGGGGTTCATGAAGTCCGCGACGCGGACGCTGTGGGTGTTGACCAGGATCAGCTCCTCGTTATCGGCCCCGCGGCACAGCGATCCCGGCTCGGCGTGGCACTGGCGGCACGTGATCCCCAGAGCGCCCTGTAGGCGTTTCTGCCGGGCTGAGGGCTTGGGGGTGCCCAGGGATGCCCGAAGATCGGCGATCGAGGCGTCAGCACCACTACCGGACGTCCTGGAGGGTTTCGGCGCGTCCTGCTCCGGCAGGTCGGGCACCAGGGTGAGGCGGGTGTGCTTCTCCTGGACCTCGGCGTACGGGGCGGCGGTCGGCGTCGGCGCCCCCGTGGGCGGGGTCTGGCGCGGCGCGGGCACTGCGTACGCCGCAGGCGCCGGGGCGGTGCCCGCGCGGCGCGGCCCGCGACCGGAGCAGACCGGGCACGTATCGCCGGACTCGAGGTCGATGCCGTCCTCGCACCGCGCGTTGGCGCAGTGACGCGCCTCGACCAGGGTGATCGCGGCGGCCACCGCGTCGTTGACCCGCTCGCCCTTGGAGGTCCACCAGGCCCACCGGCGCTCGATCCGCTCGCCGAGCTCGCCGGGGGTCCGGCTGGACAGGGCGCGCTGGATCGTGGCCAGCACGCGGCCCTTGGCGCCGTCGCTGATCCGGCGGGCCAGGTCGGCGGGCAGCAGCGCGAACACGACCTCGGCCGGGTGCGGCGCGGCCGCCGTGCGCTCCTCCTGCGGCCATGACTCGTCGTTCGCTCCGGCCGGAACGGCCGCCGACCCCGACTCCCTACGGTGCTGTAGGCCGCCTACGGCGGGAGGAGAGGCATTTTCGGAGTCTCTTTTAAAGGAGTTACTACCTAGGGAGTTGGGGGATTCAGAGTCCCCTCTGGCGTCTTTCTCAATCCCCCCTGACTGGGATTGAGAATCCCCCCTGGGCTCCTCGGGCAGGGGGGACTGCGAGTCCCCCCTGCCTTCCGAGTCCTGGTCTGGGTTCGTCTTCTCTTCGGGGCGCGGGCCGAGCGACTTGGGGCGGCGCTGCGGAGCGGGCTTGCCCTTGTCGCTGCGGGGAGCGCGGGGCGGCGGGGGGCCAAGGTCGGGCCGGTCCGCCGGGGCGAGGGGCTTCAAGCCCCTGGTGGCGCGGTCCAGGTTGACCTGGGCCATCTGGGCGGCGCTGTACCACGAGTAGGGGATTTGCAGGTCGTAGACGTGCGGCCGGTACCGCCCATCGATGTAGGCCGCGGCGGACTGGTCGCCGGAGGCGATGAGCCCGCGCTTCTTCATGTCCGACAGCGCCCGCTGGGCGGTCTTCGGGTCGCACATGGCGGCCTGGGCGAGCGTCTTCTTGGACTTGAAGCCGTTGCATCCGTCGTCAGAGGTGCGGTGAGCGAGCGCGACCAAGACCAGCTTCTCGGCCGGGGACGCCACGGGCGCGTAGTACATCGCCCAGTCTTCGGAGAGGTTGCTCACTGAACACCCCCGTCCGAAACGGGGCGGACCGGGGCCAGCATGGCGCGCAGGCCGGGCTTACTGGCGACGAGCGCGGCGAGCTCGGCGAGGGTGTAGCGCTGGCCGGGCTGCAGAGCGGCGACCAGGCCCTCGGCGTCGCTCCCCTGCTCGATCCGGAGAACGTGGCTCGCGCCGGGGATCGGCGCGGGCGTCGCGAAGGGCGTGACTAGTGGCTTCCGGGCAGCGTTGGGTACGCTCACGAAGGCCTCCTCATTCTGCTGAACGGGCAATGAGTTGAGGCAGCCGGTGCGGGTGCTGCTAACACCCCTCCGGACGCGACGGCGGTTCCCTCGGGAGCCGCCGTTGTTGTTGCGGTGATCGCAACCTAGCCCGGAGGTGCAGGTCATCGCCACTTCCGACACCGGGGCCAGGCGCCCGAGCCTCGTCCACCGGCGCCACCGGCGCCACCGGCGAACCGCCCCGACCCGCGCGGCGGGCGTCCGCTTGATCACAGGTCACCCCTGTACGGGTGCGCGCCAGCGGTACGGGGGCGCGCCGGGGCCGGGGCCGGGGCGGGCTGCGGGTCGGAGTCGGCGATCGACGTCACCCAGTCCGACAGGTCGGCGTCCGAGGGCGGTGTCAGCCCATCGGTGGCCGCGGGGGCGCTATGACGAGAGCCGCGGCGGGCGAAGCGGCGCGTAAACAGTTCCACTGCAGGGGGGTCCTTCTCTCAGGGCACGGGGGCACTCGGGCCAGGGATCGGATCACAAAGAAGAGTTAACGTCCAACCAGCTTGATCAAATACTGTTTATGCTGGTCAGGGCGCATACGAGGCGCAGGATGCTGGACAGCTCTTTTTCACCCGGCGTTGACCGGCGCACCCTCGCGCGGCTCCTCCTCGCTCACCGGCAGCGGCGCCGGGGCCAGCACCGCGCCGAGCAGCGCCGCCAGGTGCCCGCGCTCGTGCGCCTGGCGCAGGATCTCCTCGGCGTCCGGCGCGGCTGTGAACATCGGCACCAGGTCGCCGAGCGCCACCTCTACGCCGGGGACGTCGACCAGCTCCCCTGTCCGGGGGTGAACCATCTGGAGCTGTCCCCGCGCGGCACCTGAGGACTCCGCCGCCTTCTTCAACTTCTCCAGGAAGGCCGGCCGGACCCGCTGCTTGGTCTCCACCTCGCCGCCGTACCCGGAGGCGATCGCCCACGCGGCGAACTTGTCGGGGTCGACCACCTTGAAGCTCAGGCGGCGGCGCGGCATGACCATCTCGCCGAACCTCGCCCCGCCGACGTAGGCGCCCTCGTGGTCGCCCTCCCCCATGACCGGCCGCCCGTCCGCGCGCTGGCCGACCAGCGCGGCCTTGCCCGCCCGGTCGTACCGGGAGATCGGGCCCTCCTTGCTCACAAGCCAGCGCACGAACCCCAACTGGTCCACCACCGCAGAACGGTCCACGGCGGCGGGCACCTGGCCCGCCGCCGTGGACGTCTCCCCCCGAGGCGCCATCGCTACGACCCGTCGTGCTTGAGCGCCACCAGCCGCTCACCGGCCGCGTCCCACCGGATCGTGCGCAGCGTCCTCACCCGCTTGACGGGGTCGTTGTGCTCGATCACCGCTTCCGTGATGCGGTGCACCAGCCGCTCCAGTTCGGCCAGCGCCTCCTGGCGGGTCTCGCCGAGCCCTTCCAGGAGGGTCACGCGCCGATCCGGGTCACCCGCCCACAGGGTCTCGATGAACACCCCGTCGAGCTTGAGCGCCAGCACCTTGCAGGAGAGCCGGGCCCGCCAGAAGCTGCCTCGCTTCTTCCTCAGCCCGATCACCTCGGATACGACCAGTTCCGCGAACCCCTCCAGCGCCTCATCGGTCGCCGCCGTGATCGCCTCGATGCTGCTCACGCGTCCTCGCCCTCACCGTCGTTGTGGGAGCCGGAGGAGTCGCCCTCCGGCTCGGGGGTGCGCTCGGCCTCCTGCAGCGCGGCCATCCGCTCCTCATACAGCGGGTGCAGCCACTCCTTGCCCTCGCGGTCGCGGATCTCGATCGAGATCCGCTGGCCCACCGCCGCCAGCGCGGCCACCGTCGGGGCCTCCTCGATGTCGATCTGGAAGCGGGCACGCTGCAGCACCTGCCACAGGCGCCGCTGGTCGGCCAGGCCGACGTTGCCCGCCCCGATGTGCGTCCGGATCAGCCTCTCGGTCCGGTCGATGTCGTCGGTGGTCGTCGACCCCTCGATGGACGCCTCCAGCGCCTCGATCGCGTCGGGGTCGCTGACCGTGCGCTCCTTGCCGAGACGGATGATCATCTCGCCGAGCGGCTCGGGCTTGCGGAACTCGTTCGTCACGCTCTGCGCGCGTAGCGGCTTGGCCTCCTGATACAGCTCCGCCAGCCGGTCGCGGCCCGTCGCGGGGTCCAGCGTCTCCTCGCGGATCTGCTCGATGCTGCGGTCGGGCCGCAACGGCGTCCCCGAGGCCACCGCCGCCCGCTCGGGGGCGAAGCCGAGCGTGTCAAACAGCAGCGTCTCCAGAGACCAGTCCGCGTCCAGCGTGAGCGGCTGTCCGGCGTGCGCGCCGAGGACGGGCGCCCCGCCGGTCGGCCGGTAGCCGATCACGGCCGGGGCGGCGTCGCGCACCAGCCGCACCCACACGCTCGCCGCCGACCCCAGGCCCTTCTGGGTCTCGGGGATGTAGCCGTGCCCGGCCGCCTGCCCGGCGTGCTCGTCAGGCACGACGACCCGGCCCCCGCCGAGCATGATCACGATGGCGGGGATGCGCCGCAGCGCGGCCACCAGCTCGTTGTGCCGGTCGGTCGCGTCGTTCCAGTAATGGTGGGTGGTTTCGATGTCGGCGTCGGAGTCGGCGGCGACCTTCGCCCGGTTCGGGGCCGTGCGGCGGGCACGCTCACGCGCCCACTTGCTCAGCGTCTTCCACACCGCGACCATGTCCACGGTGATCAGCGCCGGGCGGCCGATGATGGCCAGCGCCTGCTCGGCGGCCTGGCGCAGCAGCTCCACCTTGGCCATCAGGTCGTGCCAGGTGCCGTCCACCTCGACGACGTTGTAGTCCGCGCCCTCGACGAGGCCGTACTGGTCGGCCGTGCCGTCGCCGGTCACGTCCACCCAGAAGGCGTAACTGATCTTCTTGCTGCCGGTGAAGGCCGCGCACGTCACCTTCTTGCCGGTCTTGGGCTCCCCGTCCAGCAGGACCAGCGGCCACGTGGCCAGCGCGGTTGGCCTGCGCGTACGCAGGCCTTCCGGCAGCCATGCCGGTCCGGCGTCCGGGGAGGTCGTGCTCGTCATAGGTCGGTGCTCCGTTTCCTGGGGCGAATCCGGCGGCGGAGAGATCGCACCCTCATCCGCTCCGGAGATGCGTGCCGAGGGGGGCGAGGCGCGGGCAGCCTAGAAAACCCCCGGGTTAACCTCTCAGCAGGCATATGGTCCTTACGAATGCAACAGTAGCCTGGTTGCCTGCCGGGGGCAAATAGTTGCGGTCCTATTCACCGCACGAAACCAGCCGAATACCGAGCTTGGGGTTATCAGCCAGACGAAAGATCTCTAGTGTTGTGCTGTCAGAAAGCACACCCATTTAGCTTCTGTCGAGCCTTTAACCCAGACGCCACCGATGCCGCCCTGCTGGCACGACACCACCCCGCCGCGCCACGAGGAGACCACTCGAATGTCGAGCCCCAACGACCCGCAGTACGACTTAGGTCCCGGACAGCTCACCGGCGCCCAGGCCGCCCGGATCGGCACCAGCCATGCCCTCGCCGTGGGAGTGGTGGACCGGCTCCTGTCGTGCATCTCCACCACCGACGACCGCCGGCGCGGCCCGGCCGATCTCACCCGCGCTGTCAGCGCCGCCCGCAGAGGCATCAACGAGGCGCTCCAGCGCGCCATCACCGCGGATCTCCTGCGCGGCGCCACCTGGGGCGAGATCGCCGCCGCCCTCGAAACCGGCCACGACGGCGAATCCGCCTACTTCGCCTTCCGGCACCTGGATTGGGCCCACCTCGCCGACGCCCCGCAGGCCGTTTGGGAGGAGCTGCACGCGAGCTGCCCCGCCGAGGTACACGACGTCTGCGCCCACGACCCCCGCGCGACCGCCCGCCAGCTCGACGCCTGGGCCGCCCGCCACGCCGACCCCCGCGAAGTCGTCCCCAACCCGCAGCCCGTCACCGCACGCCTGTAACCCCCCAGGCGCCCACAGGTGTTGAACTCCGTAAGGCTGATAGGCTATTTTAGGTGTTACCGGAGGGAGCGGTCCTTCGGTAACGCCCCCAGGAGCCAGCCATGACGACCTACACGATCACGCTCACGCAGATCGCCCTGATGCTCGACCGAGCCGACCTCATCGGCAAGGTCATCGTCCACGACGACGCCCGCACCAGCGACGGCCACCCCTACCTCAAGGTCACCTTCCCCGGCGGCAACGCCGACCTCCGCCCCTTCATGGGCGCGGCCTTCGCCTTCCTCGGCTACGACGCCGCCCACGCCATGACCTTCGCCCCTCTCCGCAACACCCCGCAGGGCGCCGTCGCCGACATCAAGGTCTTGCGCATCACGGACAGCCTCACCCCGACCGATGACGACCTCACCCGGGACTTCGGCGGCGACGGCGCCCTCCAGGTGCACCCCGACAGCGACGGAATCTTCGTCGAGCTCGGCGACTGGGGTTTGGCGCTCGACGCCCCCCAGACACACCACCTGCGCCGCGCCATCGGCAAGGCCGCGGGGTGGGGCGTCAAGGACACCGTCACCATCGACACCACCATGAGCGTCGTCATCACCCCCGCCGGAGACGGCGCGGTCTCCCTGGACCTGCACGACAACGGCGCCCCCTGCGGAGCCAGCGTGACCATCCCCTTCGACGACGCCACCGAGGTGCCCGAGGCCCTCCTCCTGGCGCTCGTCGGCAAGCACATCGTCGCGCCCAAGGCCCCGGCCACCGTCTGACCGACTGCACAACGACGAAGGGCCCTCCCGAACCTCGGGAGGGCCCTTCGTCGTTTCACCGTCTGGTGTGCGCGGATACCTCAGATTATCGAGGGGGGCTGCTCCCGAAGGAACACACCTGCGATCCCTCTACCAAGGCGATCCGCGCACTCACCCGTCGCCCCAGGAAGAAGCTCAGGAGTGTGCGGCCATCATAAGCGGCACTCAGGCCGAACCGGAACCGCCGCTCGCGCCGGCGCCCGCCGTCGACAGCGGCCGGGCCAGGTTGTACAGACCCGAGATCACCGCCGCCAGCGCCGCCTGAACAGCCAGGAACCCCATGGTCTTCAGGTCACCGCCGCCCGCGACCGCGCCGCCGGCCGCGAAGACCGCACCCGCCACCAGGTTCTGCGCCAGGGTCCGGCCCGCCCTCAGGCGCACCTCGCCCACGACACCCGAACCGGCGGGCTTGACCTGGTTGTGCACGTACGCCAGCACCGCCGCCAGCGCGGCCTGGCCGCCGACCATGGCGAACGTGCCCGGGTCCGCGGCCGGGCCCGCGGTCACGACGGCCGCGCCACCGGCGGTAACCGCGACGCTCAGGACGTTCTGCAGAAGGGAGCGCGCGGCCCGCAGCCACGCCTCCGGAATGCCAGGAATGCGGTGAACCATCAAGGTCCCCTCCAGATGTTCGGACTACCGGAGGCGCATGATGCCGACCAGGCGGGTTAACGTCGCGCCGCCCAGCTCACGCCCCGACACCTAGCAGCTTCATCACGAACCCCAGCACCAGGCCCGCCGCGCCGATCCCCAGAGAAATCCCCGTCGCCTTCCTCTTGGACCACTCGACCACCCCGGCCACCTTCGCCCGCTCCAACTCCCCACCCTGGACCCGCTTCTCCAACTCGTCCAGCCGCTCGTTGAACGTGCCCCGCATGTCGGCGACCACCTTGACGAGCTCTTCGTGGCGGCGCTCCCCATGCTCGGCACGCTGCAGCACCAACGCCAGCTGCCCACGAAGATCGGTCAACCCCACCTCAAGGATCCGCCGGACCTCGGCGATCTGCACCGCCAACCCCACCGGCTGCTCCTGCTCGGCCATCCCGCCCCCCACGTCCTACACGGCCATATCAGGGGCGCATCGTGGCCGGTCGGAGCGCTAACGTCCACGCAGCTCCCCGAATCTACGACGTAAAGGCCGCCGCACTGCACAGCCTTTCCACACCACCGAAGATCACCGGTGCCAAGCGCCGACCAGGGCAACGGTGGCCGATCCGGACGGCACCCGCGCCTGCACGTCCACGACTTTCCTCGATCCGAACTCCCACGCCGGCGGCAGGAAGCCGGTCAGTGTCACCGTGCCCGAGGTGGTGACGGTGGCCACGCCGATCTGTGTCCCGTCCGCGCGCAGCTGCACATCGCAGGAGGCGCCCGACAGGGTCACCGACACGTCCACCGTCAGCGTGCTGCCCGAGCGCGGCAGACTGGACCACGCCATCCGCGCGTACGTCGTCCCGGACGCGCTGGTGGTGTCCGTGACGAACGTGACCGCTCGCACGCCGATCTGCAGCTCCAGCGACTTCACCCGGGCCTGCAGATCCCGTACGAGCGTCGCCAGGTGCGCCCTGCTCAGATCACCCGCGTTGTTCTTCGCCACCTCGTCCTCCTAGTCCACGGCCACGGTGTGCTCGCCGGTCGTCACCGTGACCAGCTCGCCCTCGTCGCTGTCGGGCTCCACCCGCAGCGCCACGATCTTCATCGCCCGGTCCAGGCCCGCGGTGCCGTCCGGCAGCGCCGGGTACAGGTGGTCGGTGATGACCACCTGGGCGTGGCCGCCGAGTTCCCATTCCCACCAGCGCACGTCCGGGGAGATGGCGAGGGTGAAGTCGAACAGCTGCTTGGGGCCGGCGCTCGCGGCGCTGGCCCGCTGCGTTTCGGCGGTCAATGCCGCCTGCGAGGTGAGGTTGTCGAACTGCCAGGCGTCCTCACACAACGGCCACCCGTCCGCGTGCAGGTCGGTGCGGGTGACCGATGAGAGCATCACGCCGCCGTCCGGCCGGCGCAGCTGCCCCCACGTTTTCGTCGCCAGGCCGCGCCGCGTGCTGCGCTGATATTGGCGGACGTTGCCGGGAAATTCCAGCGTCAGCCCGGTGTCGGGCGGGGTGTCGCGATCCACGCGGCGCAGCTCGAAGCGGGGCCGGTCGGCGACGTTGTCCCACGCGGGTTTGATCCACCACAGGAATCCGCCCGGCGCGGCCGCGGTCTCGGCGACGGTGTCGAGGATCCGGGTGAAGTCCTCGCTGCGGTATTCGCGGTCCACGGGGATGGTGCCGGCCACGCCGGAGGAGGTCAGCCACCGCCGGTCGGCCTCTGAGGAGGAGTGCTCCAGCAGCCACGTCACCTCGGTGTGCGCGAGCGTCGCCGGCCGGGGCCCGGTGTAGGAGATGAACCTGCGGGCGTAGATGCCGATGACCTCCTCGGCGGTGACGCGCAGCACCCCGGTTTCGCTGTCGTAGTCCTGGGGGTCGATGAGCCGTCCGCCCCAGACCAGGCGCTCCCCGCGGTAGACCAGCAGCATGGTGCGCTCGGGGCGGGTGGCGGCCGCGATCCGGCCGACCGTGTAGGCCGCGTCGTACAGCGGGATGTCGGCGGTGAGCTGGCCGCCGCCCTCCAGCGTGATCTCAAAAGACACGTTCTGCAGCGGCAAGCTGTCCAGCGGCAGGTGGGAAGCCCAGTCGTACAGGACGTACTCATACGGTGGTGCGGCGCCGGAGAGGTCTTCCAGGGTGGTGGCCTGGATCATCTGGCGGGTCGAGCGGTTGCCGAGCTCGTCGGCCGAGTCGACGCCGAGGTTGTACGTCACCCCGGGCGTCAAGCCCGTGTACGTGAAAACCCTCGAGGGAATTTCGGCGACCTGCAGAGAGCCGAGGTAGAGGCCGTAGCCGGTGACGCCGACGTTGTCGTCGGTGCTCGCGGTCCAGGTGAGCGTCACCGACGTCTTGGAGGCGGTCACCAGCGACAGGGCTCCCGGCGCGGTCGGCGCCGTGGTGTCGGTCTGGGCCTTGACCGTCTTGGTCCCCTTGAGGGAGCGGTTGCCGAGCAGGTCCAGGGCATCGACGCTTACCGTGTAGACCGCGCCCGGCGTGAGGGTCGTCCACGTCTTCGTCTGAGCCGTCTGGTCGGCGCCCTGCTTCACCCCGTTGAGGTAGATGCCGTACGCGACCACGGCCGTCTGGTCGTACGGCTTGTCCCACGCCACCGTGATTCGCCCCGGGCCCAGGTCGGTCACCCGCACCACCGGCGTGGCCGGAGGTGTGGTGTCATCAATGGGCGTGACCGTCAGCTCGGTCTTCTCCGACCGGTTGCCGTTGCCGTCGACGGCGTCGACGGAGACGTTGTACGTCACCCCGGAGGTGAGGCTGCCGAACGTGCGGGTCAGGCCGCTGATCTCGCCCAGCTTGATGTCGTTGAGGTAGACGCCGTACCCGGCGATGCCCGAGGCGTCGTAGGCGGGATCCCAGGCCACCGTCACCGACGTCGGCGTCATCCCCGTCAGGCGCAAGTCAGTGGGCGCGGACGGCGGCGTCTCGTCCAGGACGCCGCCCCAGACGCCGCCGGCCCACGCGTACTCCTTGCTGTTCATGCTGATCAGGCGTTGAGAGACGCTCACCGACCCCGACACCGAGGTGTTGGACGCGGTGTTGGCGAACACCTGCTTGGCCAACCCGCCGTCAACCCAGTTCTTGAACGTGACGCTGCCGCCGGAGAACCCGCCCGGCCACGAGAAGCCGGCGTTGTCGGAGCCGTTGACGTACTGGCTGACGCCCAGCAGCGCGACGCTGCCCGGCGGCAGACCGCCCACCGACAAGAACGCCGAACCGGTCGTCGTCCCGGAGGCCGACCCGTAGTACTCGGGGGCGTCCAGCAGCTCATACATCCGGATGAAGATCCGGTCGGTGGGGTCGGCTGTTCCGACTCCGAAGGTGGTCTCACCGCCGAACGACAACCGCGAGTACAGGCGGATGCCCAGCGTGTGGGCGCTGTGCTCGTGCTGGGTGTAGCCGCTCGAGGTGCCGGAGACGCCGGCGTAGGAGTGGACAAAGATCACGATCCGGCTGCCCGGCAGGACCGCGTTGAAGCTGATCGTGTGCCCCCCCGACACCGACCCCGCGGTGTAGGTCCTCTCCTGTCGAATGCTGCCCATGATTCGGCCCCCCGGCTCCCGTCAAAGCAGCCGGATCATGGCGAATCGCCCGGTTAACGTCTCAGAGGGCCGGTCGGCGGCGGGTCACACCCAGGCGTCGTAGGCCTCGATCGCGATGCGCGGCGTGCCCGGCTGACCGGGCACCGGGTCCCCCGACAGGGTGAGGGTGTTCTGTCCGGGCAGGAGCATGAACCACGCTGGCAGATGGGCCAGCGCGGCGCGGCCGGGCCGGGGATCTGGCCAGATCTCCGGCGGCACGTACGCCCACACCATCCGGGTGGCCAGGTCCAGGCCGAGGCTGTAGCCGGGGTTGGCCTGCAAGATCGTGCCGGGCATGGCCCGCATCAGCGTCCCGGACTCCTCGTGGGCGAGGGAGAAGTCCTTGACGGGGCCGTACAGGCGGATCCTCGCCGGGATCGCCGGGTAGTTCCCGGCCATGGTGAGGGTCAGCGTCGTCTCGCCGGGCAGCGACGCGATGACGGCCGCCGCGGTGGTCGGTGTGGTGGCATACCTGCGCGGGTCGGCCGCCGACAGGGTGAGCGTCCAGGAGAACGCCCGGTCGCCCTGGTCGACGATGCCGATCTGGCCCACCAGGCGGACCCGCGCCTGGCGGGTGTAGCGGGCGTCCTCCACCCGGAAGGTGGCGAGCTGGCGCGGGTGCAGGACGGCGGCCAGGCGCTGCTTGGCCGCGAGCATCCCGGCCCGGCTCGTGGCGATCGCCACCCCCTCCAAGGTGATGACGCGTTTGCCGTAGCGGCCCGCCCCCGGATGCGCGCCGTCGACCCCGCCCAGGGGCGCCGCCACCGGCGACACCGGCGGGGTGGAGGACCAGCCTTTCTCGTCTTCGACGATCCAGTCGACGCCGTGCGCGTCGCGGGCGTTGCCGGTCCAGGCGCCCAGCCGGTAGATCGGCGAGTCCAGCGGGAAGAACGGCGTCGGGGTGGTCACCACCTCGGCGGTGTTGTCGGCCGACTCCTGGCCGATGGTGTCCACCGCGACGACCCGGACGTCGTAGGGGGTGCCGGGCGCCAGCGTGGTCACGGTGCGCCGCCGTACGACGGGCCCGTCCACCGTGTAGTCGGTGCCCGGGGTCGACCACACCGTCTCCCCGTCCACCCGCACGTCGTAGTGGGTCACGGAGAAGTCGTCGCCGGAGGGCTCCCACGCCACCGTGATCGTCTCCTCGCCCGCGGAGGTGGTGAACTGCGGCGGGGTGGGCGGCGTGTCGTTCAGGGTCGAGAGCGTCAGCTCCGCCGGAAGGGTGGAGCGCTGCCCGATCGAGTCGACCGTCCAGACCCGCACCGTGTGCGAGGTGTTCTCCACCAGCCCCGGAAACGACGAGGTCAGGGCGGCCTGGTCGGTGGCCACCGATTCGTCGTCGAACATCACGTCGTAGCCCGTCACCATGACGTCGTCGACGGCGGGGTTCCAGGCCACGCTGATGCTCGTGTACGTCACGGCGGTGGCGTGCAGGTCGGTCGGCGCCTGCGGCGGCACGTCCGGCGGCGTTTCGATGGTCAGCGAGGCCTTGGCCGAGCGGTTGGAACTGCTGTCCACCGCGTCGATCTGCACCAGGTATTCGGTCGCCGGTGTCAGTTCCTCCAGCGGGTACCACAGCAGCGGCGTATCAGCGATCTTGTCCCCGTCGACGTAGACGCCGTACAGCGCGACGGCCACGTCATCGCTGGAGGCACCCCAGGAGGCGGTGAAGCTGTAGGGGGTGACGTCGTCGGCGGTCACATCGGTCGGGGCCGTGGGGGCGACCGTGTCCGGGGTGGCCTGCACGACCAGCTGCGCCTTGGGCGAGCGGTTGCCGGCGCCGTCCTTGGCGTCGACCTCGATGGTGTACGTCTGTCCCGGCACCAGGCCCGGCAGCGTCGCCGCCAGGACCGCCACGTCGCCGCCCTGTTTGAAGGTGTCGAGGTAGATGCCGTACCCGGCCACCCCGGTCAGCGCGTCGGTGGAGGCGTCCCACGCCACCGCGATCGAGGTGTGGGCGATCGCCGTGGTGCGTAAGTTGCCCGGTACGGTCGGCGGCGTCGCGTCGGTCGAGACGACCAGCGAGGCCTTCGGCGACCGGTTCCCCGCAGCATCTCGGGCGTCGACCTCCAGCGTGTAGGAGGTGCCGACCGTCAACCCGGCGAAGGAGTAGCTCAGCCCGACCTGGTCGCCGCCCTGCTTGACGCCGTCCTTGTAGATGCCGTACCCGGTGACGCCGATCGCGTCCGTCGAGGCGGTCCACGCGACGTTGATCTGCGTGCCCGTCACCGCGGTGGTGTGCAGGCCGCCCGGGACGGTCGGCGCGGTCGTGTCGGTCGAGCCGTACCCGACCACAGCCAACACCGAGTTGTTCGACGACGCGGTCAACCCGGAGACGTTGTAGGAGCGAGATCCCGCAGCCGGAAGCGCACCCTGGGCGAACCCCGAGTTGCTGCTGGTCCCGGTCGGGGAGAAGTGCCGGGTCAAGCCCTGATTCCAGGTAGTGGAGGCGGCCGACCCGCCGGGAGAGTTGACAACGCCAACGACCCAGCCCGTCGCGGCCGGCACCGTCAGGTTGCCCGTCGCCGCCGCGCTCGTCGTCGATATGCCCGACCCGTTGAACAGCATGGTCTGGCAGTCGTCACGCTCGTACACCACCGCGTGCAGCCGCTCATCGCTGTTGTTCGTGTTGATCGTGACCGATGTCTCCGCCCCCGTGGCGAGCTTGGAGAACACGTAGACGGCGTTGTATCCGCTCGCCATGACGTCTTGGGTGTAGCCCGTGGGCGTGTTGACCAAGTGCCACGAGGACACGGCCACGATCAGCCGCGCTCCTGGGGCGGGCGCGGTGAACGTCACCACATGATTCGTCGTCGATAAGCCACCGCTGTAGGTCGCCGCGATCCGATTCATCCCCGATGCCCCCGCCCCGGGGCCCCCGCCCCGGGGCGGCATCCTGCCGATTGGGGCGGTTAACGTCCTGGCGGCCTCACACCCAGGAGTCGGTGGCCTCGACGACCATGCGCGGGCTGCCGACTTGTCCTGGCGCGACCTCGCCGGACAGGGTGAGCGTGTTGGGCCCCGGCTGCAGGGCGAAGCGGGCGGGCAGCGCGGCGAGCAGCGTGCGGCCCGGCCGCGGCTCCGGCCATACCTCCGGCGGCACGTACGCCAGCACCAGCCGGGTGGCCAGGTCGATCTCCACGCTGTAGCGGGCATCGGCCGGCAGCACCGTGCCGGCCTTCGATCGGATCACCAGGCCCGACTCCTGGTGAGTGATCGCGAAGTTCTTGATCGGCCCCCACACGCGCAGCCGGGCCGGGATGCTCGGGTAGTCGCCGGACATCTCGATCACCGTCGAGGCGCCGCCCGGCAGTGACGGCACCGACACCTCCCGGTAGATGCCCCGCACCGCTTTTCGGCGCGGGTCACCCGCCGAGACCGTCAGCACCCACTCGAAGACCATCGAGGTGCGGTCGGTGATCTCCACCTGGTCGGTCAGCCGCACCCGGGCCTGGCGGGTCAGGTGCGCCTCCACCACCCGCAGCGTCGCCGCCTCCCGCGGATGCAACACCCCCGTCAGGCGTTCCTGGGCCGCGAGCATCGCCACCCGCGACGGGGCGATCGCCGTCCCCTGCAGCACGATGATCCGCTGCCCGTACGTGCCGGGCCCGGAGAAGCCGCCGTCGCCGGCGTCCAGGTCGGCCTCCAGCGGGATCGTCTCCGGTGTGGAGGACCAGCCCTGTTCGTCGGTGACGATCCACTCGACGCCGTGCGCGTCGCGGGCGTTGCCGACCCAGGAGGCGCCCAGCCGGTAGAGCGGCGACTGGATCGGCGTCCACGGTGCCGTCTCGGTGGAGACCTGCAGTACCGAGGCCGGGCCGCGGCCGCCGCCGTCGTCGACCGCCTGGACGGCGATCTCGTAGGTGGTGCCCGGCTCCAGCTCCTCGATCACGTGCCCGAGCGTGAGCGCGCTCGTGGCGGTGATCACTTCCTCGTCCAGCAGCACCTCATAGCGGGCGATGCCCAGGTCATCGGTGGAGGCGCCCCACGCCAGGGTGATGTCGTGTTGCCCGGCCGTGGCCGTCAGGTTGGGCGGCTCGGACGGTAGCGTGTCGGCGAGCGTGCTGAACTCCAGCTCCACGACGGGCGAGCGGTGCCCGGCGGTGTCGACCGCGTCGACGCCTACGGTGTGCGTCGACCCTCGGGCCAGGCCGGTCAGGGTCCGCTCCAGCGCCGTCTGGTCGCCGCCCGCCTTGGCCCCATCCAGGTAGAAGCCGTATCCGGCCAAGGCGATGTCGTCGCTCGCGCCGTCCCATGCCAGCGTCGCCGAGGTGTGCGCCACCTCCACCAGCCGCAGGTTTCCCGGGCTGGTGGGCGGCGTTGTGTCGGTGACCGCCAGCACGTTGATGGACGTGCGCGCCGAGCGGTTGCCCACGGCGTCGCGGGCGTCGACCTCGATCAGGTACCACTGCCCGGACGTCAGCCCCGACAGGGTGCGGGTCAGGCCCGGCTGGTCGGTGCCCTGCTTGATGCCGTCCAGGTAGATGCCGTACCCGGTGACGGCCGTGTCGTCGGTCGCCGGGTCCCACGCGAGCGCCACCGCCGCCCCGGTGACCGACGTGGTCCGCAGGTTGCCCGGCGTGGACGGCGCGACCACGTCCGTGGTGCCGTACGCGGCCACCAGGAGCACGTTGCTTTGCGCCCCGGTCAGAGCCGACCCCGACACCGTGTAGGTGCGCGAGCCCGCCGCCGGTAGCGCCCCGGTCGCGAAGTAGGAGTTGGAACCGCCCTCCTGCTCGCTGTAGTGCTCGGTCTGCCCCTGGTTGTAGGTGAGTGATCCCAGGCTCCCGTTGGGGGAGTTGAGCACGACGAAGACCCGCCCGGCTCCCAGCCCCGCCGGTACGGTGACCGCAGCCGACACCGGGGAAGTCGCTGACGTCCCCACCCCGGTGAACTGGGGTGCGGCGCAGTCGTCGCGCTCGTGCAGGACCGCGTGCACCCGAGTGTCGGAGGAGACCGTCACGGTGACCGACGTCTCGGTCCCGTCAGCGATCCGGGAGAAGGCGTAGCAGTTGTTCCATCCGCCCGCGACGTGGTCTTGCACCCACCCGGCGGGCGGGGTCGCGCCGTTGTAGGAGGACACGAGCAGGATCAGCCGGCTGCCCGGGGTCGCCGGGGTGAAGGTGATCGTGTGATCGGGCTGCGAGATGGAGGAGCCGCTGTAGGTCGCCGCTATCCGGTTTGTCATGAGGGCCCCGTCACCGCACCAGGTCGGCGAGGCGGCGCCCGGCCGAGTCGCCGATCTGGTGCTCGTCCTGGCCGGGCTGCGGGTTCACGATCAGCGTCACCGTCTTGGAGTCGCGCTTGGAGTCGCGGCCGTTGTCGCTCGGTCGCGCGGTTGCCCGCGCCGAGCTCCGCGCCCCCCGGTACAGGCCTGCGGCGCCGTGGTCGTTGAGGGCCTGCACGGCGCGCGGCCCGCCGAGGGCGGCGACCGCGTCCGGGGTGAGCACCCACTCGTCGCGGCCGGTGGCGTTGCGGACGACCGTGCGGCCGGGCGGCAGCGGCCCGCCGCGGTCGCGTTTGACCTCCTTCTCCTTCTTCTCCGGCGGCAGCTGGCCGTTGCCGGCGCCAAACCATCGGATGACGCCGTCGATCAGCACTCCGGGCAGGCGGCCGACCGCTTGGCGCCACAGGCTGCCGGTGCCGGCCCCGGCCACCGCTTTCGCCTTCAGCGGGCCCAGCACCTTGGAGATGAAGGCGGTGGCGCCCTGCTTGAGCAGGTCGGTCCAAGAAGAGCTGGCGGGCTTGCCTCCGGCCTGGCCCTTGGCGGTCGTGCTGCCGCCGCCTGGAACGGTGCCCGCGACGACGCCGCCCTTGGCGAAGGCGGGCAGGCCGCCCCGGCGGGCGGCGGAGTTCACGCCGTCGATCCAGCCTCGGCCGAGCCAGCGGGCCGCCTCCGGCCGTAGCCACGCCTCGCCCGGGGAGACGGCCGCGAGCATCGAGTCGCGGCCGGGGGAGTAGCCGGGCAGCACCCCGTAGTTGCCAGGGCCGACGATGCCGCCGCGGGCGAACCCGGTGATGGGCTTGAGCTGGGGGAGGTTGACCTTTTCGGCGATCCAGTTCCAGGCTGGCAGCAGCCCCTTGTTGTACACCGTGTTAACAACGAAGCTGACCGGGTCCTTGGCGACCTTCTCCAGGCCCTTCCAGATCTTGGCCACTGCGGCGACGCCGGTGGTGAAACCGTTTGGGAGGGTTTTGGTAATAAAGTTCCAGAAGTCCGTTAATGGCGGCTTAATGATCTTGTTCCAGGCGTCGGAAAGGATCTTGCCGATGCCGTCCCACGCGGGCTTGATGATGTTGTGCCACAGCCACGTGATCTTCGGGGCCAGGTCGTTGCCCAGGAAGTTCATGAAGCCCCGCAGCGCGGGCTGGATGACCTTCGTCCAGGCCTCGGAGATGCCCTTCGAGATGAAGTCCCAGGTCGGCTTCACGACGTTCGCCCACAGCCACGCGATCTTGGGTGCGAGCTGGGTGACCAGGAAACTCACCAGCTGGGTGAGAGCCGGTTTGATCACCGAGTTCCACGCCCAGGTGAAGGCCCCGCTGATGGCCTTCCACGCGGTGTCGACGCCCTTGCGGAACCACTCGACGTTGTTGTAGGCGTAGACCACCCCCGCCACCAGCCCGGCGATCGCGAGAACGATCAGCGAGATGGGGTTGGCGTTGAGAGCGGCGTTGAGCAGCCACTGCACGGCCGTCCACGCGACCGTCGCCACCCGGATCACGCCCGTGGCCACCGCCATCACGGTCTGCTTGGTCGCCGCGAGACCGGCCTGCAGCGCGACCTTGCCGTACGACAGGGCCAAGGTGCCGGCCTGGGCCGCCCCCTTGGCCGCCAGCCCGCTCGCCGCGCCGATCGCCTTCCCGGCGTTGGACAGGCCGGTCACCACGGCCGACCCGCCGGCCTTGGCCAGCGCCACGCTGAACTTCCCGAGCTCGACCACGCCGGTCTTGGCCGCGCCGACGACCCGCGAGATGATGCCGCCCGCGCCGCCGCCACCGCCGCCTGCGCCGCCCTTCGGTGCGCTCGCCCTCGGCGCGGAGGCCTTCGGCGCGGGGGTCTTGCGGTGCCGTCCCTTGCCGCGCTCGGGCGCGTCCGCGTCCGCGTCATCGCCGCCAGAGCTCGGCGCGGCCCTACGACCGCGCTTACGCCGCTGCGGCCGGTCGTCGTCGCCGTCGCCGGTCGGGCTCGACCCGCCCTGGCCGCCGCCCTGGCTGCTTCGCGGCCGGCCCTTCCCGCCGCCCCCGCCCTCGCAGTCGCAGCCGCACCCGCCGCCGCTGGTCTTCGTGCGAGAGGTCTTCTTCTCGCTCGAGCAGTCGCAATCACCCGACCCGCCCGAGCCGCCCCCCTTGCTCCTGTTCCTGCTCTTGTCCTTGTCCTGCTCCTTGCTGTCGTCCCCGCCTCCGCCGCCCTTGCCCAACAGCTTCGACAGCCCGGTGATCTTCGCGATCCCGGCGGCGAGCGCCCCCAGCGGCTTGAGCAGCAGCGAGATCGGCTTGACCAGCGCCATGATCATCTTGCGCATGAACTTGAACCGCTTGCCCAAGACGCCGACGATCATCGCCAGGGCGCCGAGGATCAGCAGCCACCGCAGGATCGTGCCGATGACCGGGGTATCGGACCACCCGGTCAGGGTCTGCACGATCGACCGCAGCACCCCGAGCAGCCACTCCAGCTCCCCCGACTGCAGCACCGACTCGGTGAGAGTGCCCAGGAACGTCGCGACGTCCAGGAGCAGGCGCCCGGCCAGGCGCATGACCGGCACCAGGTCGTCGAAGAACTTCTGCAGCCGCTCCTGAACCGCCGGATCGTTGGCCCACCGATTGAACCGCTCGGCGGCCTGGGCCAGGTCCTCCATCAGCGTGTTACCGCTCCCGGAGGAGGCTTCGCCGAGGCCGAGCAGCCCGCCGGCGACGTTCTTGACGATCCGCCAGACCTTGGAGGCGGCCGACCACGCGCGCTCGAAAAAGTCCTCCAAGGAGCCGTCGCGCCTGGCCGCGTCGGTCCAGTCCTCGAAGGTTTGCGCGCCCTCCTCGATCTTCTTGCTGAACCGCACGACGAACTGCGTCGAGACGCGAACGACGTTGCGGACCCCCGACAGAATCGAGATCGCCCCTCGGCCGAATCGGCCGGTCGCCTCGGCGTTGCCGTCCATGATGTTGGAAATGTCGATCTTGAACTGTTCGTCCGAGACCAGCGAACCAAGATCTTTCCTGAAGACGTCGCCGATCGCCTTGCCGGTCTTGCCCATGCCGCGCTCGACGACCTTGAGCAGGCCGAGGGACTTCTCCAGCCCGGCCTGCACGCCGGGCAGCATCGCCTCCTGCACGGCGTCCTTGATCGCTTTACCGGCCGGCTTCAGCGTGTCGTGAACAAATTTCGCGAACCGCTGCCCGGCGGCGGTCAGCTTGTCGTACTCCTTCGTCGCGCTCGCCGCCCCGGCGGCCTGCTGCTTGCCCGCATCCTTCGCATCGCGCTGGGCCCGCCGCAGCTCGATCTCGGCATCGCGCAGCCGCTCAACGGCCCGCTCGGCGTCGCGCCGGGCCGCCAGCACCCCGCGCTCAGCCTCCTTGACGTCCTGAGCTGCGGCGATCTGCGATTTGGCCGCCTCAACGGCGGCCCGTGCCGCTTCCTCGCGTGCCTCACCGAGGGCGTACTCGGCATCCCGGCTGGCCTGCTGTGCCTGCTGGATCCGCTCCAAGGCCGCCTTGACCTCGTCCGACCCCTCGACCCCCTTGGCGTCCGCGTCGGCCTTCTCCTGGGCCAAGTCGCCGTTTCTCTCCTTGACCTCCTCCAGGCGCTGCAGGGCTTGGCGGTAGGCCAGGTCCGCCTCGTCCTTGTCCAGGTCGGAGGCGAACGGGTCGGTCTTGGTCTTGTCGAGGTTCTCCTTGGCCCGCCGGATGGCCAGCTGCGCGGACTCCTCGTCCAGCGCCGAACCCTTCGCGGCCAGCGCGAGATCTTCCAGTCGCTCCTTGGCAGCCTTGCGGGCGTCGTTCAGCGATTCCAGGGCCCGCTGCTCAGCGCGGTAGGAATCGGACACGCGGCGCTCGGCCACCTCGACCGACCGGGCCGCGTCCCGCATCCGCTCGGCACTCGCCGCGGCGACCTCGGCCACCCGGGCGCGCGCCGCCGCGACGCGGGCCTGTGCCGCGATCACCCCCTCATCAGCCGCGACCGAGGCCTCGGCCGCGTCCCGGATGGCCCGCCGGGCGGCCTTGATCCGGTCGGCCGCCGCCTCCTGGGCCGCCGCGTACGCCTTCGCCGAGGCGCCCCCGGCGCTCTGGGCCTGGCCGAGCTCGCCCACGGCCGCGCCGATACCGGCGAATCCCAGCACGAGCGCACCCAACCCCTGGGCGGCCAACACCGCCGCGCCGGGCACCAACCCCAGAATGTTGACCGCCTGGGCCGCGCTGGTAGCCAGGGCGATCAATCCGCCCGCCGCCGCCCCGGCGGCCGCACCCAGCAGCCCGACCCCGCCCACCGCGGCGGCGGCCTTGCCCAGGGCGGCCAGGACGGTGAAGGCCGTCCGGGACCCGGCAGGGTCGACCTTGACGCCGATGGTGACCGGCCGCCGTTCGATCTCCTCGCGCAGCGCGGCGAGCTCGGCCTGCAGCGCCGCGATCTCCGCCCGCGCCGAATCGGCGTCGGCATCGACGTGAACGTCGACGGACGCGTTGGCATCGCGGGCCGCCGCGTCGACCTCCGCCCTCAGGCGGCCCGCATCGACCTCGGGGGTGACCTCGACCCGCACGTCACCGGCCGAAGCCTGCACCCCCCGCAGAACGCCCGCCAGGTCGCGCTTGAGGGAGCCGCCGTCGATGGCCGCACGCAGCCGTACCTCGGCGACCTTCTCCGCCAGCTCGGCCGCCGCCTCGGCCTCGGCGGTGACGCGCCGGGTGTCGATCTCCGCGACGATCCGGGCCCTGACCCCTTCAACGCGCTTGTCGATTTGCCGTTGTAGTTTTCGCCGCTCGATCTTCGACAGGTCGGCGACGACGGCCATGTCGATCTGGCCGCCGTCGAGCCCCCCGCCACCTTCCGGATCCATACCTCGCCCCACCCCCGATCCGGGGGAGGATGCCGGGAATGCGGGCTAACGTCCCCGCAGGGACGTAAACCGGCCCAGCTGGCACCATTCGCCGCTGTGAACGCCGCGATACGAGACCTGGTCATCGAGCAGGGGGCCACCTACGAGGACCCGCTGTGTATCAGTGACGAGGGCGGCCCGGTCGACCTGACCGGCTACAGCGCCCACATGCAGATCCGGCCCACTCCGGACTCGGCGACCCTGCTGCACGACATGAGCACCACCAACGGCGGGATCCTCATCGACGGGCCCGCCAGCATGGTCACCCTGTTCATCGACGCCGCGGTGACCGCCACCTTCACCTGGCAGCGCGGTGTCTATGACTTGGAGCTCACCGAGCCGTCCGCGAAGATCCGCCGCCTGTTCAAAGGCACCGTCCTGGTCGATCCGCAGGTGACCCGCCCATGAACGCCCCCATCGTCCACGTGCAAACCCGGCCCACGATCGTTCAGGTCGGCGTACGAGGGTTCCAGGGCCCGGCCGGACCTGCCGGTACCCCGGGCACTCCCGGCTCGCCGGGTGCTCCTGGCTCGCCTGGACCGCCGGGCCCCGAGGGCGGCGCCTACCAGCAGGACATCACCATCGCGACCGCCTCCACCGTGTGGCAGGTCACCCACACCCTCGCCCGTGACCCGCGTGTCACGTGCTTCGACTCAGTCGGCGACGTCGTCCAGGGCGACGTCACCTATCCGACCGCCACCACCGTCCGCGTGACGTGGTGGTTTCCCATCTCCGGCGTCCTGCGCCTCAACTGATCTCGGGGGATCACTGTGAAGTTCAACTCTCAGGTGGATTTTCTGCGGATTCCCGCCAAGGGGCTCGTTCCCGAGCACGTCGCCGGGGACCCGGTCAGCCCGGCGGACTTCCAGCTCTGGGCCAACACCATCAGCGGCAAGCTCCGGTGGAAGGTGCCGGGCGGCAGCGCGCTCAACGTCGACGACGTCGCCGACGCGGCGATCACCAACGCCAAGATTGCCGCCGGCGCCGCCATCGACCTGTCGAAGCTGGCGGTGGACCCGCTGGCCAGGGGCAACCACACCGGCACCCAGGTAGCCAGCACCATCAGCAATCTGGCCACCACGGTTAAGGCCTACCGGCTGGACGAGTTCGCCACCCCCACCGCGGCGCTCAACGCGGGCGGGCAGCGCTGGACGAACGGCGCCACCCCCACCAGCGACACCGACCTCGTCATCAAGTCCTACGTGGACGCGGCCGTCGCGAACGCCCGTGCGGGCATCGCCGGCGTCAAGGACCCCGTCCGCGTCGCATCCTTGGCCAACATCAACCTCGCGAGCCCCGGCGCGACCGTCGACGGCGTCACCATGGTCTCCGGGGACCGCTTCCTCGCCACCGCCCAGACCACCACCACCCAAAACGGTGTCTACACCTGGAGCGGCGCGTCCGTCGCGGCGACCCGCGCCACCGACGCCGACGCGGCCGGTGAGGTCCTCGACGGCACGATCGTCTCCGTCGCCGAGGGCACCAGCGCCGGGAGCCAGTTCCTGCAGCAGGCCACCCCGTCCGGCGCGCCGGGCGCCTGGGCCCAGCAGTGGACCGTCTACTCCACCGGCGGCACCTCCTACATCGCCGGTGACGGCCTCCAGCTCACCGGCAACTCCTTCGCCGTGGACGCCGGGGACGCCTCCATCGTCGTTGACGGGTCGGGCGTCAAGGTGGGCCTGGCCGCCGTCGCCCAGGGCGGCACCGGCGCCACCACCGCCGCCGGGGCCCGCGCCAACCTCGGCGTGTCCGGAAAGTTCGCCGCGAACGTGCCCGCCCTGTCGGCGGGGGTGTGGACCAGCATCACCCACAGCCTCGGCACCGAGGACATCGTGGTCGGCGTCCGGGAGACGGCGACCGACGAGGGCGTGCTCATCGCGTGGAAGCCACTGGATAACGACACCGTCCAGGTGCGCGCGGACCTGGCGGTGGCCGCGGACGCGCTGCGGATCGTGGTCGTTGGCTGATGCGCAAGTTCTCGGCCGACCTGAACTCGGACGGCACCGCGTGGATCCGCGCCGTGCCCCTGTACTCCGGGGCGGGCACCCTCACCGCGCGGACTGGTACGCATCGGGTCTACAACGACAGCGGGGCGGCCCTTCGGATCGTCAACGCTCGCGCCTCGGTGGGCACCGCCCCCGCCGGGGCGTCCATCGTGGTGGACATCCGCGTGGACGGAACGTCGATCTACGGCACACCCTCCAACCGGCCGACCATCGCGGCCGCGGGGAACACCTCAGGCAAGAACGTCGGCATGTCCACGACGGCGTGGCCTGACGGCTCCTACGTAACCGTGGACATCGTCTCCGTGGGATCCTCCACCCCGGGCTCCGACCTGACCGTGCAGCTCGCGGTGGCCTGACGTGCCGACGCTGAACAACAGCCTCGAAGGCGGGGCGGACGGCGCCACGATCACCACCGGCAACTCCGGAGGTGCGAGCGGGGACGCGTTCGGCGCCGCCACCGTCGACGCCGGCGCCAGCCTCATCTACACCACCGCGCACGCCGCGCACGGCAGCGTGGGCGCCCAGGTGTCCACCGGCGTCGGATCCGGCTCCGCCTACGTCGCCTGGACCTCCGGCCTGCCCGCCACCAGTCCCACCGTGTGGGCCCGCGCCTACTACAGGTTCGCCGCGAACCCGGCCGCCACCGTCAACGTCCTGAGGATCCTCAGCGGCAGCAACGGCATCATGGGCACGATCCGTGTCAACGCGGCCGGGACGATCGGCATGCTGTACGGGTCCGGGACGCTCGCCGGCACCTCCGCCGCCGCCCTCACCGCGGGTTCATGGTTCCGCGTGGAGACGTCGGTCACCGCCGGGTCCACCACCGGCGCCATGAGCTGCCGGATCTTCTGGTCTTCGGACTCCGAGACGCCGGACCAGACGCTGTCGATCGCCAACGTCAACGCGGGCGCGGTCAACCCGAGCAGGCTCCGCGTCGGCGTCGTCAGCAACTTGGCAGGCGTCTCCCCGTTCCAGTTCGACGACCTGTCCCTGAGCGACGTCACCTGGCCGGGCCCGGCCGGCGCCGCACCGCCACCGCCCCTGTTTCACGGGTGGGGCGTTCCCATCTGAGCCATACGAAAAGCGGGCCCGGGGACAGCTCTCAAGCTGTCCCCGGGCCCGCTTTCAGCTGATCACCCTTGTCGAGGCCTCCAGCACGGAGAACGCCCGGTCCATGCCGGTCTTGCCCTCGGACGGAGCACGCACCCATTCCGGCCGCTTCACCGTACGAGGCTTCTTCCTGCGGTGGTCGGCGGCCAGCACCGAGACCTCTTCGATCAGCTCGGCCAGCAGCTCGTCCTTGGTGTCCCACGGGCGGGCCTGCTGCTCAGGCGTGGTGTTGACCAGCGCGTCGCCGGGCAGCCGCTCGACCAGCGCTAGGAAACGGCGAGCTCCGAGGAAGCCGGGCTCTCCGGGGCGTCGCCAGAGGCCTCGGAGATCACGCCCGGGATAACAGCGGGAGAAGTCGGCGTCGAGGTCGTCCCACCGCTCGAGGTGACGGAGGACGACAGGGATTCCCCCAGGCGCAGCCGGTACAGACCCAGCAGCCCCTTCACCAGCTCGGCCACGTCCATCACGGACGGGCGAGCGGCCAGGAACGCCTCATACCCGGCGTCGCCGAGCAGCCGGCGGCCCATCTCCCGCACCGCGGCCATCACCTCATCGGGCAGGTCCTTGTTGATGACGAGCACGTCGACGAGCCCGTCGAGGACGGACATGGTCGCCCGGTCCTCGTCCTGGGACTTGAAGGCGTCGATCGCCGTACGGAAGATCAGCGCGACATCCACGTTGATCGCCGTCAGCGGCTCCAGAACGTCCACCGGCAGCTCCGGCGGCAGTTCGCAGATGATGGTTCCGCCGAACATCAGCGGTTCGGGCCCGCGCTCGGCGGTGCGTGCGGCGCGTGCGGCGTCAAGGTTGAGCATCCCCGTGATCCCCCAAGATCGAGCTGAAGAGTGCGCGGCGGACGGTAGACGGTCTGGCCGCTTACGTCGCGGCGGCGGCCCCCGGGAACGCCACAGGGGCGCGAGCTCGTACAGCTCGCGCCCCTGCTCGTCCCTCGCCCCGGGGGCCTCCCGCCTCGGTCAGGCCGGCGGCTCGAACGCCGCCCAGGTCGAGGCGATGAGGTCGTAGTAGGGGGCGCCCACGTCGCCGCCCAGGACCGACAGGCGCAGCGGCAGCGTGGAGTTCGAGGCGCGCTCGAACGACTGCTCGACGCCCTCGGCCTGCTCGGCGCGCGGGATCATACGCCGCATCCTGCGCGGGCCGTCTCCCAGCTCCAGGCACACCGCGACTTCCTGCCTGGAACCGATCGCGGGCGGGGTGAACTTGAAGTAGCTCGGAGGGGCGGGGGAACCGGACGGGGTGATCTCCTCGATCGTGCCACCGCCGTACACCGCCCGGAACGACTCCAGTGTCCACTCCATGAGGTCCACTTCCAGCGTCGCGGAGTCCTCGGTCTGCCAGCGCCTGACCGCGTAGTTGGACTGGTGCGCCCTCGCCTCTTCAAACTGCGGGTCGGTCGCCCAGTTCAGGCTGTCAGGGGTGAACAGCCCGACATCCTTCCAGCCCGTGGGCATGGTGACGGTGGGGCCGTCCGGGGCGACCGTGCCAACCGGGCCGAGCCACAGCTTGGCCACCTGAGGGACAAAAACATTCTCGGCACCCAATGCGGGTCCCCTCCCAGCCATTCAGCACCCCGCCCGCGAACGGGACTGGGGTGTGTCGGGTGGGGACCCGGGCCGAACAGTAGGGATTCGGGGCGCTTACGTCGCTCTGACCTGCGAAAGGACGTAAACCCGGTTTTGGGCTACATGTGCGGTCATGACCACGCAGACTCTGAAACCCGCTCCCTCGGCCCGCGCCGTACGGCGCCGCCACCGCCTGGTGACGCACCGGAGGACGCGGTGAAGGCCCTCGCGGCGCTGGTGGCCGTCGCCGCTCTCGTAGGCGTCGCGCTCGGGGCGCTGGTGTGGGCGGTGCCGATGGTCTTGGCGTGGGTGCTGCCCGCGGCCGCCGTCGCCTGGCTCGCCTACCTGGCCGGGAAGAAGACCGGCGCCGCCCGCGAGGCGGCGGAGACGGCGCGGCTGGCGGCGCGGCTAGAGACCTTCACCCGGATCCTTGCGCCGCTGCCCGAGACCATGCGGCGCGGTGCGGTCTGGTGCGACATCCCCCAGGAGGACCTGGCGACGCTGGCCCTGCTGGTCGCTCACCCCGATGACGTCGGGGAAACGCTCGTCGACCTGGAGGCCCGCCTCAATGACCCCCGTCCGAACCCCTGACTAGACACCAAAGTAAGGAGGATATACCTTTATGTGTGTCGGGACGGGGTGCGATCCGGACCGGCGAACCGCCCCAGGACGAAAGGGACCACCATGGCCTTCGACAACCTCCCCTACGCCGGATACCTCGCCGCCGAGCTGACCCTCGGCTACGGCTTCGCCCCCGGCGTCCGCAACATCGGCGACCTCGGCGACGCCGCCGCCAACCTGGTCGTCACCTACCGCCGCAAGCACGTCGAGGTCGAGGTCAACGAGGACACCGCCGACGTGACCCTGCGCATCTACGCCGAGTGGGACACCACCTACGAGCACGGCTCGGACCCGGTGACCTTCGGCCACAACATCGCCCCGCAGCTCATCCTCGCCTCCGTCGCCGCCGCCACGACCACCAGCGTCCACGACGCCCACGAGGCCCGCGCCGCCTCCCTGGCCTCGTACTCCTCGCACCGGAAGCTCTACGCCGCCGCCGTCTGACCTCAAGCCGGACACCCCGCCCCCACCAGGGCGGGGGTCCCCTCCTCCCATGGAGCTTCTCGTGGACTGGTTCACCCTCCTTGGCCAGAACGTCTACTGGTCCTACGGCGACCGGCAGACCTCCATCGCCGAGATGACGCCGCGCGACGCCCGCAACCTGCTGGTCGCCCTCGACCGCCAGGGCCAGGCCATCATGGACGTCATCGGCTGGCAGGCCGTCTACCACGCCAGCGGCCCGTACCCGGACTGGATCCCGGCCAACGAACTGGCCGCCAAGGACGCCACGCGCAACCCGCGCCGTTGGCTCGCCCTCACCCCGCTCGTCCAGGCCCTCGCCGAGCACGCCGCCCCCGCCATCGCCACGGGCGTGCGCGCCGTCCCCCGCACCTCACCCCTCGGAGTCGTCGCGTCATGAGCAAGCCCACCGTCTTCTACTCCGTCGACGTCCGCCCCGCAGGCGGCAAGACCCTCGGCAAGGACGAGGTCGGCGAGCTCCTCGTCATCGCCCGCGTCCACCTCGACATCCCCGTCGACACCATCTACCGCGAGACCGTCCTGGGCCCCGGCTCGCGCGTCGGCCCGGTCCTCCCCGAAGACTTCGGCGCTTTGGACCCCGGCCAGGTCGTCGACGACGCCGTCTATCTCGTCTGGGAGGCGGCCACCGGCAGTGACACCGTCCCTGACCCCCTGCAGGAGCTGCGGCTCCTCCTGAACGCCTACGCCGAGGCCCGCACCCAGGGCGCCGACCCGCCGTTCTCCGGCGAGCGCCCCCCGTACGACGAGATCGGCCACCAGGTCGCCGAGTACGTGGAGAAGCTCCTCGGCTCCCCCCGCCCGAGCCTGCCCGGCAGCGAAGACCAGGAGGCGCCCACGATCTGACCCCGCTCCCACAAGGCGGCCCCCCGACGCTCCCGGGGGGCCGCCTTCGCCGTGTCCAGACCCCGCCCGACCACGCGAAAGGTACGCCAAGCCCCACCCGCCGTGCGACCATATGCCCATGAGAGCCGACGCACCCATCACCCTGCCGCCCGGCGTCTCTGACGTGAGCCGCTGGTCACTGGCGTGTGCGACCGGCCACCACGGCGAGTGCACCGGAACCCGGATGAACCCCGACCCGGACGCGCCCGTCGACAAGATCAACCTGCCCTGCGAGTGCAGCGTCGACCCGCACCCGTTGCTGCGGCGCAACCAGCAGCACCCGGCGCCGCCGACCAGCGCCTGAGGCGCCGGCGCGACGTTAACCGGCCCATCTGATACTCCTCCCGGCGTGACAGACACGCCGCTCTTCGACGAGCTCGCGGCCAAAGCCGCCGCCGCCCGCATCGCCCCCCGGCCCGGGTGGTTCACCACCACCCCGGACCCGCCCGGCCTGCCCGGTCCGCCCGCGGGCCTTCACCGCGCCCCCGAGGCCGCCGCGGCGGTGAGCGCATGAGCGATCAGGGATGCGCCGCCCTCGTCGGCCAGGTGATCCGCGTGGCCACCATCGCCGCCCTCGTCTGGGCTGCTGCCACCTCCGCGATCTCCTGGCTCGTGGCTGTGGCGTGGATCGTCGCCTCCGTCCACGTCCTGGAGATCGTCCTGTCCGCTGTCCTGCGGGCCGAGAACAGCGCGAAACCGACGCCGAGGCCGTCGCCGCGTCCCGTGACCCCGTGGCACGGTTACCGCAGGTCATAGCCCCAGACCGGCCCGCCGAGACGCTAACTCGCGTTTATGCCACACTCCGCCCGTTTGAACGTTCCGCCCCCGACGAACAGGACCCCCAGGTGTTCACCACCCTGCGCCACCCGCACCTGGCACGACCTCGCCCCGCTGCTGCCTGCCTGACCTTCGGAAGGACCCCCACCTCATGAGCGCTATCGCCACCCTCGCCACCTCGCACCGCGACCTGTTCGCCGACGCCCTGGACGAGATGGCCGACATGGTCCGCGGCGGCGCGAAGCTCCTGGACCCCGACCAGACCGTCCTGCAGAGCGCTGCCCTGGCCCCGGCCGCCGAGCAGGCCGCCACCGAGCAGGCGCCGGCGGCCCCCGAGCTCGGCGCGCGCCAGCAGGCCGAGCTGGTCCGCGCCCAGATGTACGCCCTCCTGGTCGAGGCCGGCACCGCGGGGCTGCTCTCGGCCGACTTCCACCTCATCCCCGGCAACGTCTTCCGCGCCCACCAGCACCTGCGGCTCCTCGTCAAGGAGAACCGCGTGTTCGCCATCGGCGCGGGCAACTTCCGGTGGTTCGCCGCCTGCCACCGCGCCGACCTCATCGCCGACCGGCTCGCCAGCCTGCCCGACCGGCCCCTGCAGATGGACGAGGTGGCCACCGCCCTCAGCATCGGCTATACCAGCGTGCGCCGCCTCATCGAGGACGGAGAGCTGCCCAGCCACCGCTTCGGCAACACCGTGACGGTGCCGCGCGACGCCGTCGCCGCCCGCATCAAGAAGTTCGGCGCGGTGAGCTGATGGTCGACGGCGAACAGCCCAACAAAGGGGGCCGCCCGACCAAGCTCACCCCGGAGCTCGCCGAATCGCTGTGCGAGATCCGCAAGCAGGGCCAGAGCATCACCGGGGCGGCCGCGCTGTGCGGCATCGGCGAGTCCACGCTGCGGCGCTGGCTCGCCGAGGGCAAACCCGACGACGCCCCCGAGCACCTGCGCGACTTCCACGACAAGTTCATCGCAGCCGGGCAGACGGCGGTCGGCCAGGTCATCGACGCCGCCTTCAAGGCCGTGCTGGGCGGCTACGTCATCAAGACCTCCAGGCGGGAGATGCCGGACGGCTCCAGCGTGGAAGAGGAGCAGGTGCAGCCACCGGACTGGCGCGGCGCCCTGGAGATCGCCTCCCGCCTCGACCGCGACAACTGGGCGGGCGTCAAGCCGATGGAGCTGACCATCACCGGGCCCGGCGGCGGACCGGTCGAAATTCAGCAGGCCAGCGTGGTGAACAACATCGTCGCCCGCGTCAAGGCCGCCAAGGAGAAGAAGGCCGCCGCGGCGGCGGCCGCGGCCAGCGGCGAGCCCGTCCCCGTAGCGGTGGGAGAACACAGTGAGTAGACACGCCCGCCCAGGGGCGTCCACCTCCGGCACGCTTCACCACCTGCCCGGCCGGGCCGGAGTCGAGGCCCCCTGGCTCGACCCGCCCCCACCTCCGCCCCGCGGCCACCAGGGCGCCGGGGGCGCGCTGCGGCTGGTGCCCGCCGCCCCCGTCCCCGGTCTGTACGTCACCGATATGGCCGATGCCCGCGTCGAGGCGATCGCCACGGCGTTCCCCGAGTGGCCGGCCGTACTCGCCGCTGTCCACCGGCGGTCCCCGCTCGTGTGGGTGATGCTGTTTGCCCAGTGCTGCGCCGTGGTGATCGGCGACGGGGCCGCCCGGCTGACGTTTCGCCGCGAGGACGTCGCCGAGACGTTCGCCTCGCGCGGCTACGCCGACCTCGTCGGCGAGGTCCTCGGAGAGGTCCTGGGCGGCCGGTATCGCGTGTCCGCCGTGGGAAGGCTCGCGCAGCTCGGCACCGCCGAACCCGCCGAGCCGCCGGTCGACGAGCGGCTACGGCGGGCGCTGCTCGAGGGACGCTTTTCCACGGATCAGGCCCGGTGGTCGGAGATCTCCGAGGAGCTCGCCGCCGTGCTGCGCCGTCACCTGCCGGGGTTGTTCCCGCCGCTCGAGGAGGAGCGCTCGGCGTACCTATAGACCACATAGACCCACACAGGCCACTGTGTGTGCATACAGAAAGGGCCGGAACCCGGGGAGGGGGTTCCGGCCCTTTCTGCGCGGTCAGCGGCGCGGTAGCAGCGGCACCTGGAAACCCGCCTGCCGCTCGGCGTCGGCCTCCTCGGTGGTGACGCGCGAGATGCAGGGCCTGGTGGTCTGCGTCCGGGCGGTGATGCCCGCCTGCTCCAGCAAAAGCGGCACCACGGCCTGCGCCTGCTGCTGTGCGTGGGTGCGGTCCCCGCGCACCCCGCGCTGCCTCTCGATGCGGCATGCCACTGTGATCTTGCTCTTGCCGTCGCTGTCGACCCGGCACCCGATCGTGCGCGCCGCGCTGTCCAGTGCCCTGAGCTCTGCGGGGCTCCACTGGGCGCCCATCTCGCGCTGCACGCTCATGCGCGCCTCCCACGCGTAGAAGCCACTGGCGGGAGGCTCAGTCGCCCTGTAGATCTCAGGGCCCTCGACCAGGCCCAGCCTGATCGCCGCCTGCTCACAGGGGCGGCACTGCGGCAGGTCGTAGACCAGCGCGCGCTGCTGGGCCCAAAGGTCGCGGCCGTAGTGCTTGATCCGGCGGCCACACAGGGTCTTGTCGATCCCATGAGGGGCCGCGATGTGCCTGGTGGGTGCATCGGTCCGGCAGTAGACCCGGGTGCCGGGGGCGCTGACGGGCTGCTTGGTCATGATCTGCTCCTGCGCAGTCGGTGCAAGGTCGCTTCCTGGGGCCGTCGTATCTGTAGACCACACAGAACCACACCCTTCACTAACGCACTTAAAGGTATATCATCCTTACAAAAATGGCAAGTTGTGGAGTGCTGGGGGGTGGACGCTCACCGCGCCTCGACCTGGCGTGGTCGGGCGAATCCGGGACATGCCATCACCCCCCGGGCACGTCCACGGGGAGCCACTGCAGGGGCACTACGCCTCGTACGGGGTGGCCCGCATCTCGTCGGGGTTGACCCGCAGCTCGTCCAGGTCGAGGGCGTTCATCACCAGTCGGGCGAACTTCCCGGCCGCGATCGCCCGCAACGACGAGCCCGCCCGCCGGATCACGCCCGGGGCCTGCGACGCCTCGGCCATGCCGGGCAGCCGGATCATGGCCGCCGCCGCGCGCTCGAGCTCGGCGTGCGCCGCTTCGCGGATGTCGGCCACCACCACGGCTTGGGCGAGGACCCGCGCGGCGTACCCGCCCGCGAGCTGGGCGATCAGGTGCTCATCGAGATGGCCGAGAAGCGCGATCGCGAGCTCCTCGCCGGACTTCTCGCTCGTTAGGCGCCGCTCCGCGCGGGTCGCCTCGTCGGCGGCCTCCAGCAGGTCGTTGAGCTCTCCGGCCAGGATCACGTCACGGTCGCGGTCCTCACGCGCCGCTGCGACCAGGTCGCCGATGCCGTCCATCTCCACCAGCAGCTGCTTGTAGAGCTCCAGCAGCGTCGCCCGGTCGGCGCGCGGCGGAAGCCGGACGTCCGACAGGGAGGTGAGCATCCGGCGGAAGTCGGCGGGCGTCCACCGGGAGGACACCACGGCGGCTTCCTCGCGGCGCTGAGCAACGCGGACCTCGGCGAGCTTCAGGGCGTCGGCGTGGCGGCGGGCGGCGGCCGACCAGAGCTGTGGCTGCTCCAGGTCGAAGCGGTCGTCGTGGTTGTCGTGGTCGGCGGGCAGGGCGGGCACCAGTGCGACGGTCATGAGAGGGGCGGTCCTTCCTTGCGAGGGTGAGGGGGCGGGCAGGGGGCGGGGGTGGCCCGCCCCCTGGGGTCGGCTACTGGTGGGGGCGCAGGCGCTGGGCCTGCTCGTAGGCGTGGGGGATGGCGTCGGTGATCTGGGCCCAGTGGTAGCGGTCGGCGTGCGGGTCACCCGGCTGGTGGGCGGTGGCCATGACGTGCACCCACCGGTCGAGCGTGTGGGGCGGTACTCCCCGGTCGTAGATGGATCCGCCGGGAAGGCCGCTTCCGGGCCATACGAGCCGCCACTGGCCGGGGCAGCAGGTCTCCAGGCGCAGGAGGTAGGCGGGGGAGCGGAGCGGGTCGGCGTTGATTTCGATCACTGCGGGCGGGACGGCGGTGGGGTCCTGGGGTGTGGACATCGGGGGCCTTCCTGGGGTTCCTGGGGCGTTGGGAGGGGGATCGCACCCCCCTTCCTGGCAGGGGGAGGGGTGCCCCCCGGTCTGGCTGACCGGGGGGCGGGGAGGGTTACGCCTTCGCGTTCGTCTCGCGGCTCTTGCGGTACAGGAGGTAGCCGCCTCCCAGACCGATGAGGCCGAGGAAGAACCCGGAGGTCGCCGCTACGGCCAGCAGGGGTGAACCCGCATCGGAGCCGTCACTGACGACCCGGTAGGCGAGCACCGGCTGCTGAGCAGCAGGGGCGGGGGCTGCCACCACCGGCGTAGCCGGGGGGAACTCCGGGGTGTCGGTCTCCAGCGCGGCGGGGGTCGGACCCGCCGGGGGCTGGACGAACCCCTGCGCCGCCGCGCTCGGGGTCACGTACACGGTCGCCGGGGTGACCGGCTTCGTGGGCGTGGCCTTCGGCCTGGCGGTGCTGCTCGCCGTCTTCGTCGGCTTGGGCGTCGGCGTCTTCGTCGGCTTCGGCGTCGGGGTCACCGTCACCGTGACAGTCGGCGTCGGCGTCGGCGTCGCGGTCGGCGTGGCGCTCTGCGCCGGGGTCACGGTCACCGTGACGGTCGGCGTCGCGGTCGGCGCTGGGCTGGTCGCCCGGAACGTCACCTGCGAGATCTCGCCATCCTTCGGGCTGGTGAGGATGGCGGTGTAGGTGCCCGCCGCCTGTGGGGTGTAGGCGCCGCCGAGGCTGGTCACGCCGCACAGGGGGTCGGCCCCTGCGGTTGCGACCGGCACCTTCTCACCGTCAGGGGTGGCGACGATGAGCCGGGCGTCACAGACGTCCGAGGTGCTGGCGGAGAGCTTGACCGGCTCCCCGACCGGCGCGGTGGCGCCGGGGGTGGGGCTGGTGATCGAACCGTCAGCCGCCGCAGCGTGCGCGGCGGGGGCGAACAGCGCCGTGAGGGCGACGAACGCGAGGGCGACGAACGCCCTGAAAACGGAACCCATGGGGCCCCTTCCTGGGTAAGTGCGGGGGATCGCTCCCCCCGCTCCAACACATCCAAAGGTATAGCATCCTTACAAAGATGGCAAATCGAGGGGAGGGGGGCGAGTCTCCGCACGTGAGACGCCTCCTCGCGCCCTGAGAATCAGCCGGCGACCCGCCACCCCGCCCCACACTGGCGCCCGGCCTGCGTCGAACTGGAGCACCCGGCCGATCCACCCCTCCCCCCGACTTGCTCTAAGCGTAAGGAGGATATACCTTTAGATGTGTGAGCGAGGGGGGAGCGATCCCCTCGCCCCGACCGTCCAGGAGGACACGATGATCAGCACCGCCACCGCGCCCCCGGCCCCCCGGTTCGGCCGCGCCGCCCTGCGCGCCGCCCGCCCGGTCCTGGCTGGCCTCGGCTACGTCGAGGCCCCCACCACCGCGCGCCGGGACCTGCGGCTGCTCATCGTCGAGGCCCTCGGCGCCGGGGACGTCGCGCTCTGCGAGCGCTGCCACGCCCGGATCAGCGCGGACCTGCACCGCGCCACCTCCGGCGAGTCCTTCGCCCTCTGCGGCGCCTGCGCCTGACCCGCTGGGCGGGCGGCACTGCGAGCCGCCCGCCCCGCCTCCTCCCCGACGCCCCAGGAACCTCGGAAAGGCCCCCGATGACCCGCACCGCCACCACCGCCCCGGCCCGCACCTTCACCCCGCACATCGACCCGGCGTGCCCGGCCTGCGGCAGCACCGACCCCGGCCTTGACGTGCTCGGTGGCATGGTCGGCGACGTCGACACTCTCGACGTCGAGGGCGACCGGATCGTCACCCGGTGCTGCGGCGAGAACCCGATCGCCTTCATCTGCTACGAGACCGTCACCCGGCAGCGCCGATACACGCTCCCCAACAGCTCGACGCTCACCTACGACTGGCCGGAGCGCTGCGGCGAGACCGTCTACCGCTCGCCCGAGGACACCGCCCCCGACTTCTGCCCGCACTGCGGCCAGTAGCCCACCACGGCGGGCGGCACCCACGCCGCCCGCCCCTCCCCCCGACGAGGAGCCATGACGAGCATCCGCCCGGCCGCGCCGGTCATCCCCGCCCCGAACGACTGCGCCGCCTGCAACACCCCCAAGTAGAACCACCCCGACATCTGGAGGCCGATGGTCGGCTGGCACCAGTGGATCGAGCCCACCGACGCCCAGCGCCTCATCCGGATGCGCGCCCGCCGCGCCGCCCGCCAGAGCTCGCCCACCACCTAGGAGCCCCGTGGACACCAACCGCCGCACGTGCGTCCCCCGCGTCGTCCCGGTCAACGCCCCCGCCCTCCAGGGCGGACGGCACGGCCACCTGATCATCACCGGCGACCACTACGCCAAGGTCCAGGAGGTCGAGCACCTCGAGGGCGGGGTAACCCGCGTCCGCTGGATCGCGATCAGCGACGTCGCCCCCGACCAGCCCGACCGGGGCACTTTCGAGGTTGAGGCTGGCGACACCGTGCTGTGCGTCCGCCGGGCCGCGCTGCCGGTCCTGCTCGGCGCCCCCGGGCCGAACGCCTAGGCCGCCCGCCCACGGCCGCCGGGATCGCACACCCCCGGCGGCCGTCTCGCGTCCACCCACCCCGCCCCCCGATTTGCCATTTCAGTAAGGTAGGTATACCTTTAGAAGTGCAAGCAAGGGGGAGCGGTCCCCTTGCCCCACACCCCAGGAGAACCCATGCTCGACAGCGACATCGAGGCCCTCGCCATCGGCACCACCGTCAAGTCCAAGACCGGCAAGCTCTACAAGCTGACCGAGCTGATCCCCGCCGTCCCCGGCGCCCACCTGGCGATGTGGTGGGCCGCCCCCGTGGCCGGAGGCCGCCGGTGCCGTCTTGGCGCGTCCGACTTCCAGCCGGGCCGCTGGACCGTCGTCGACCAGGAGCAGACCGACACCCCGCCCGCCGAGCCGGTCACGCCGATCGTGATCGAATACGTGCTCACCTCCACGCTCGACAACAGGCACGTCCGCCACCCTGACCACCCGGCCACCACCCTGTGCGGAAAGAACGTCAGTTGCTCCGTCAGGTCCGCCGTGGCAGCTGCAAAGGGGTGGCACGCCCGCGAGGGCATGCACGACTGCGACACCTGCACGCGCCGAGCGGCCAAGCGCGGCATGGCCGAGCCGCCCCCCGCGCCGGGGGAGACCGCGCCGGAGCCCTCGGCCGAGACCGAGCAGGCGCCCGCCCCCGCCACGTACGCCGAGGGCGACGCGGTCGAGCTCCTCGACAGCGACCAGCCGGGTTTCTGGATCGTCACCGACCCCGAAGCGTCGCGCATCGCGCGGGACCCGAGCAAGGCGGGCACGGTCCTCGCGCAGAGGATCTACACCGGCGCTGGCCCCAACGGCCTGGCCATCGAGCTCGACCTCACCACGATCCGCCCCGCCATCAGCCAGCCGCCGCCGTTCCCCGAGGGCGCGCTGGCCGTGCAGCTGACCGCCCGCAACGGCGTCCTGACCGTCCCGCTCCCCCTCACCGACACGTCCCCTGCGCTCATCGTGGAGACCGTCAGGACGCTCCAGAAGCGGCACGGGCTGCCGGTCGACGCCAAGCTCGTCGAGTTCGTCGACGGCGACTGGTGGCCCGCCCCGGTCGCCGAGGAGCCCGCCCCCGCGGTTGAGCACGTCGGCCCGCGCGAGGTCCGGGCCGGGGACGTGCTGGAGATGTTCGGCCTTCGCGCCGAGGTCGCCGCCGTGGCGTGGGACGACTGCCTGCCCGCGCACGGCTGCCCGCCGGGAAACCGGTGGCTCGCCTCCCTGCGCCCGGTCGGCGACCGCCCGGCCCGCGACGACGACGGCGCCAAGCCGTGGGGGATGTCCCTGTGCGTGCGATATGTGCAGGAGAACCCAGACCAGCGTCTGCGCCGCGTCAGTGCCGCGCTCAAGCCCCTCGCGCCGGTGACCCGCACCGAGTACGCCGTGCGATACACCGCCGTCCGAGGCGGCGGTCTGCGGACCGTGCTGGAGAGCACCCCCGGCCGGGTGTACGACCGCGCGTGGAACGAGGAGGCCGTCGCCGACGTCCGCAGGTTCCAGGCGGCGGGAAACGGCCTGGTTGACGCCGAGCTGGTCTCTCGCACGGTGGGGGCCGCCGGGCCGTGGGACGTCGCCGAGGAGACCGGGCAGGCGCCCATCCCGGCGGTCGAGGGTGCCGCCCCGGGGGAGGAGTCCTACGCCAAGGTCATCCATTGGGCATTCACCCTCGCTGACCGGCTCGACCGGGTGGACCCCGAGACCGTGGCCATAGTCGAGAAGATCATGCACGGGCAGAAGCGGGGGCTGAACCGTGTGAGCCGTGATGTCGAGGCATTGAAGGTCCTGGCCGAAGTCGAGAAGCTTCACGCGGCGGGTCTCCTGGCCCAGTATGCCCGCGTGCAGGGCCTCGCCCTGCCTGAGTGGGCCAAGACCGTGTAGAGCCTCCGGTGGGGGGCCGGCGCACCGACCGGACCCCCACCCCCAACACCCCCGATTTGCCTTTTGGGTAAGGGTCATATACCTTTAGGAGTGCAAGCAAGGGGGAGCGATCCTCTTGCCCAACGTCCCCAGGAGAACAACATGGCCCCTCGGCAGAAGATGATCGCCACGGACATCGCGGAGCTTTTCGCCCACGCGAAGCTCCACCACGAGCGCGCCCTGGCGCTCATGGAGAAGTACGCCGACCCCGCCTACTACTGGGTCATCGCCTCCGAGATCAACGCCGCCCGGACGAGCTACCTCGCCGCGCTCGTCGCCACCGGCAAGGAAAACCCGGTGCCCGCCGACCTGATGGAGATCACCCTGCTGGGCCGCGCCGAGCGGGCCTGGCTGGACAACCTCAGCGACGAGGCGATCGTCGCCCTGGCCTGCGGCAAGGGCTTCCCTCCCCACCTCACGCTCATGGTGAGTAAGGAGTCCCTGCGCTGGTGGTTGCAGGTGACGTACGGCGACGACCCCCGGCAGGCCCCCGTGCTGCGCGCCGCCGAGCGCCACTACGCCGAGAAGTACCCCGACCTCGTGTTCGGCGAGGACGAGCCGCACACCGTCGTGATCGTCGCCACCCTCCGCTGACCCGCCCGCCCCGCCCCCGGCCGCACCCGGGGGCGGGGCCACCCGGAAGGACCACCATGAGCACCGCCGACATCGACTGGGATCTCGTCCTCCGCGCCACCAGCGCGCACAGCAAGGCCCGCGCCGCCGAAGCCCGGAAGGAAGCCCTCCACCAGCAGGCCAGGGACGGGCTGCGCGCCCTCGACTACTACGCCGACAACCTCGACGCCACCCGCTCCCCGGACGGCCTGCGCAACATGCCCGAGTCCCTCTACCGGGCCACCGCCGCGCGCCTGCTGTTCGCCGACCTGTGCGCGCTGCTCACCACCTCCGGCCAGGACCCGGCCGAGGTCCTGGCCGACCAGCTCGCCGCCATCAGCACCAACACCCAGACCTGAACACCCCCGAACACCCCCGAACACTCCTGAACGCCCCGCCCCCGGCCGCACCGGGGGCGGGGCCCCTGGAAGGAACCCCGTGAGCTACCACTTCCGACTCACCGGCGAGCTCGCCATCAACCCGCCCATCCCCCTCGCCGACATCCCCCCGACCAGCACGAACCTGTTCCACAACCAGGCTTTCTACGTCGAGCGCTACAACATGCCCCTGGCCCACCTCGCCTACGAGATCGAGAAGATCGACGGCGCCGACGTCGCTACCTCCCTGCGCCCCGTCATGAAGTTCCCCTACAAGCTCGTCGCCCTCACTCGGGAGCTGGAGGAGATCCTCGCCGCGCACGGCACCGGCCGGACCTTCACCGGTGAGCTTGAGCAGTTGGGCGAGGAGCCCGGCCACGTCATCACGATCACGGTCATGGACGGCCAGGTGGTCGAAGAGGAGGAAGAGGCGGACGACGACCAGGAGGGCGCCGAGGAGGGGGAGGACAAGTGATCGACTTCGCCGAAGTGAACGTCGGTGACGAGCTGCGGTTCATCACCCCCGACAAGGGCGGCCCCTCGAGCCGGACCGGGATCGTCACGGACAAGAGCCGGATCACCCTCACCGTGCAGATCACCTCTGGAAGCGTCTCGCGCGGCACCAACCTGACGGCCCGCCTCATGGCCCGCACCTGGGACACCCGCGCCGTGACCCTGGTCCGCCGCGCCGGAACTGCTGCCCCCGAGACCGGCAAGCCCACCGAGCAGCCCGCCCCCGCCCCCGTGGCGGCCGAGCCCCCGCAGGAGGAGGCCGAGCCCGCCGAGGTGGCCATCGACGTCACCTTCGAGGTCACGGAGGAGACCGACCACACCGTGACCATGACCGTCTACGTCCCCGAGAACATCGCGGACGACCCCGCCGCCGTCGAGGACTACATCACGGAGTTCCCGGAGACCTGGCTCGACGAGTTCGACCCGCTGGAGTGCGTCACCGTCAACGAGCGCAGCATCGGCAACCTCAAGATCACGAGCAACTACCGCACCCCCGCCCCGGCGCCCGCCGAAGCCGATCAGGTCCTCGCCCCGCCGTTCTGACCCACCCCAACCGCGCCCCACGCGGTCGCCCGGACCACCTGGTCGCCCGGACCACCTGACCACGCCCCCGAGGCGGCGCCGCACGGCGCCGCCTCCACTTCCCGGAGGGAGGGAACCCCCGTGATCTGCGACGAGGAAAAGGACCTGCACTTCTACCTCGGCACCCACCGCCCCAGTTGGATCCGCACCGCACCGGCCGGGGTGAGCCTGTTCCTCTCCCACCGGATCCTCGCCGCGTACAAGACCCTCCCCACCTTCGAGTGGCCCGTCCACCGGCACATCGCGATCGACTCCGGCGCGTTCACCGAGCTGTCCCTCTACCACGAGTTCGTCACCTCCCCCGAGGAGTACGTCGCCGCGCTGGCCCGCTACGACAACGAGATCACCGACCTGGACTGGGCTGCCCCGCAGGACTGGATGTGTGAGCCGTGGATGCTCGCCAAGACCGGCCTCACCGTCGCCGAGCACCAGCGCCGCACCGTCGAGAACTTCCTGCGCCTGGTCGAGCTGTGGCCGCAGTACAGCGACGCCCCCGAATGCCCCGTCATGCCCGTGATCCAGGGCTGGACCGTTGACGAGTACCTCGCCTGCGTCGCCCTGTACGCCGAGCACGGCGTCCGCCTCGCTGAGGACTACCCGATCGTCGGGGTCGGCTCCGTCTGCCGCCGCCAGGCCACCGCCGAGATCGGCGACATCTTCCGCACCCTCGCCCAGCTCGACCTGCCCCTGCACGGCTTCGGCGTCAAGCTCGCCGGTATCCGCCGCTACGGCCGCTACCTCGTCACCGCCGACTCCATGGCCTGGTCCTACGGGGGCCGCCGCACCCCCACGCAGTGCGGCTCCACCACCCACAAGTCCGAAGCGAACTGCCAGACGTTCGCCCTGGCCTGGCGCGAGCGCGTCGAGGCCGCCGCCACCGAAGCCAAGCGCGAGATCCCCCAGTCCGACCACCTCCTCGCCGCCTGATCCGAAAGAGAGTTCCCATGATCGACACCCGCCCTGTGGTCCTGACCGACGCTCAGTGGAGCGCCCTCGAGAAGAACGCCGACGACTGCGTCATCCGGGACTTCAACGACATTGAGGCAGTGCTCGTATCAGCGCAGGAGACCCTTGGCCACCTCGCCGACGACAACCCGCTCTACTGCCCTGCCCTCGCGGAGCTGGCCGTCTGGGACTCCGGCCCCGAAGACAACGCCGACCTGATGATGACCCTGAACATCCCCGGCCTCAGGCTGGCCACGGAGATGATCCAGATCCGCGATTTCCGGGTGGCCAACAGCACCCCCGGCGCCCCCGTCGTGCGCGTCGTCATCGGCGAGCTTCTCACCTACCGCAACCGGCTCCTGCACGACCTGGTGGTGCTCGCCTGCACCCATCCCAACCTCGGCAGCCTCGCCACCTACGCCGAGCACCTCGGCCTCTCTGCGGCAGACCTGGCCGAGCACGTGCGCGAGAGCGCCAGCAGGACCGCCGCCAAGATCAACGACGCCGGTCTCCGCGAGCAGGTCGCCCACCTGGTCCGCAACTACCGGCACGCCAACGTCCGGTACCTCATCGACCAGCACGTGGCCGCAGCCCGCACCGCAGCCAGCGACCCGACCACCCCGGCCTGACCGACCACCCGCCCCAGGGGCGGCGCCCACCGCGCCGCCCCGCTTCAAGGAGCAGCATGACCAACTCCTGGTTCGGGCTCGTCGACCAGGCCGACATCTGGATCGACCGCGAAGGCGTCGCCCACACCATCGCCACCATGGACGTCGACTACTGCCGGCGCCTCCTCGTCTGGCTCTGGGACCGCGCCGCCTTCATCGTCACGGAGATGAACTCCGCCGCCCTCCCCGACACCGACACCCTCGCCTACGACTCCATCGTCTTCAACGGAGGCGAGGAAGACGAGATGCTCCACGACCCCCACGCCTGGCTCGTCGACTCCCCGCTCATCACCGCGCTCCGCATCCGCGCCGGCTGGCTCCCGCCCACCGCACTCGACCACGCTCGACCCTGAGAAAGGCTCCCAATGACCGTGATCCGCTACCTCCGGACCTTGGTCCGCAACCGCAGGGCCTGGCACCGCGCCCGCCGCGACTACCGTGCTCTCTCCTCGGAAGGCCGAGGCGCGACACTCCTGTTCAGCGTCGGCATTCACCCTGATGACCCCGAGTGGGCCGGTATCGACGGGGTCACTGCTCTCAAGACCACCGTGCCGCTCACGCCCCGCGGCAAGCGGTACATGGCCGGTGTCATTCTCGGCATCGAGACGGCGTGCATCCGGGCAGTCCTGGCCGCCAACGCAGAGCAGGGCAAGAAGATCGTGGACCTGCCCGCCCCGACGAGCTCGCCGCCTTCCGAGGGGGTGTAGTCGTGTTCGTGTTCGGGCCCCGCATCATCACGAGGGACTCGTGACCCGATCAGCCTGCGGCCTCGAGGGGCGCCTGCCGTACGTACGGCGGGCGCCCCTTCGCCGTTCCCCGAGGCGACGTTAACCCCTGATCCCGGCATTCTCCCCACCTGTGCCTATCGGGGGCTCGAGGACGGGGGAGCGGCCATGGTGGAGATCGTTACCAGGCGGGAATGGGGAGCGCGCCAGCCGCGGGACCCTCTGACCCCGCTGCCCAGCGCGCGGGGCGTGAAGATCCATTACGTCGGGTCCTACGTCAACCCGGCCCTGGTCGACAACTGCGACCGCTGCTTCCAGCTGGTCCGCTCGATCCAGATCCAGCACCAGGACAACAACGACTGGGACGACATCGCCTACAACGTGCTGGTCTGCCCGCACCGCAAGATGTTCATCGGCCGCGGTCCCGGCATGCTGTCCGCGGCCAACGGGAAAGGCCTCAACACCGGGCACTACGCGATCAACGCGCTGCTCGGCTCCCGGGGCCTGGTGCAGCCCACCGCGGGGATGCTGCTCGGGATCCGCGACGCGATCACCTACCTCCGCGAGCACGGCGCCGGCAAGGAGATCCGTGGGCACCGCGACGGGTACGCCACCTCGTGCCCGGGGGACATCCTGTACGGCTGGGTGGAGCGCGGCTGCCCGGCCCCGGCCGTCGTCGGCGGGAACCCGAAGCCGCCCGCGAAGCCGGCCACGCCGGGCAAGGGCAACCCCGGCCCGGCGTGGCCGGGCCGGGTCCTGTCCTACACGCCCGGCCGTCCCCTGATGCAGGGCGGCGACGTCGAGACGTGGCAGAAGCTGATGCGGGCCCACAAGTTCACCATCGCCGTCGACGGCCAGTTCGGGCCGATGACCCGGGCGACCACCGTGGTGTTCCAGCGCTCCGAGGGCCTGGACCAGGACGGCCTGGTCGGCCGCCTCACGTGGGCGGCGGCCACCCGGGGTTAGAGCATCAGCGCGAGCGTCACCCAGGTCGCACCCCCGCCGGCGATCGCCCCGGCGGTCACCTGAGCGGGGGTGTGGTCCCGGATGACGACTCGGGACCAGCCGATCGCGGCAACCAGGAGCACGCCGACGACGTACACCGGGACGGCCGACAGGAGGTGGGCGAGCATCACCACCGACCCGGCGGCGACGGCGGTGTGAAACGAGATCTTCCACGCCAGGGTGATCGGGCCGACCACGGCGAGGGTGACCAGCATGATGGTCACGCACGCGACCATCACCCACGGAGCTCCCAGCGCGGCGAGCAGCGCGAGGGCGGCGAGGACCAGGGCGACGATGACGCCGACCAGCCACGGTCGTTGCGACCGCTCGGTGACGTGCCGGTTGTTGAACCGGCCCGACTTCACCCCGGTGGCGATCACCATGGCGGGGATGCCCCCGCACAGGACGGCGGCGAGCGCCCCCCACCCCAGCCCCGACCACCCGGACGTCACCGCGCCGACCGCCAGGGGCAGGCCGATCACGAAGTGCGCGGGCGCGAACAGCTCGGTCAGGACACGCGCGCCCCGCTCGCCGCGCCGCGCTTCTTGTACGCCGCCGCCACCTGTCGCAACCATTGCAGCTCCTTGCTCATCTCGTCGTCGGCCTGGCCGTCGTTGTTGTCGCCTCGCGAGGCCGGTCCCGGGATCGTCCCGTACGGCTGACTCGACCCGCCGCCGGCCGCCGCCGTCTCCAGCGCGTCAGCCACCCACGCCGCAACCCGGTCGGGGTCGCCGTCCGTGGGCGGCGGGATCACGGCGGTCAGCAGCAGCATGCCGTCGCCGATCTCGACCGCCCGCCGATACAGCCGCGTCTGCACCGACCCGGTCATGCCGAGCGCGACGGCCGGATACCGCTCGACGAGCGCCGCCCACAGGGGACGCAGGTCCCGCAGGGTGGCCCGCTGCTTCACGTTGGTGATGAGGGCGGGGAACTTGGAGATCGACGTGCCCACGCAGATGCCCACCACGGTGATGACGAACGTGATGCCGTGCAGGAGACCGGACTCGGTCGCCTGCCACTGGGGGACGATGAGGTCGGCCAGGTTGACGACCATGACGTGCCCGCGGTTGATCACCCCGGCCGCCATGCTGATCGCCGAGACGATCATCCCGATCTTCAGCAGCTTCGGCGCCGTACGGGCGAACCGGGCGAACAGCACCCCGGCCGCGCCCAGGCAGTAGATGAGCCAGGCGTCGAACACCAGCAGGTAGATACGGCCCGCCGTGGCGGTCTCGCCCGGCTGCCCCTCGACCCAGTAGATACGGGCGCCGCGCGCCCAGAACATCGCCACCAGCACGCTGGTCACCACGGCGGCCGCCGGCCAGATCCACCGGGCCCGCGACCGGCCGCCGGCCCCACGGGTGATCGACTCCACGAACGCCAGCAGCGACGCGGCCGACAGCAGGCCGCTCAGGTGGCGAAACAGCGTCGCCCACTCCCCGCCCGTCCACCCGATCATCCACTCCACCACTGGGTTCGCACTGAACACGCGGGAGACGGCGAGCGCGGTGAACGCGCCCCACAGCATCCGGTGCCGGTGGGAGCGCAACGCCGCGGGCAATCGCCACGCGGAGATGCCCCACAGCGACACCAGCACAATCCAATCGGCCACGCTCACGCGCGGTCACCACCCATCGGGTATCCCATGACATCTCCGAGCATCGACAGCTCATCGCCCTGGCCGGCCTGCTCCGGCTGGCTGGCGCGCGTGAGGATCAGCGCCGCGAGCATCTCGGCGTGCCGTTCCTCGTGGGTGTCGTAGCGCGAGCGGGCCAGCACGCCCTCGGCCTGGCCGCCGCCGTTCAGCAGCTGCGTCAGCGCCGCTCCGACATCCCCGGTGACTTTCCCGTGGCCGAGCAGCATGTGGCTGATCTCGTGCAGCAGGATGTTGACGCGCAGCAGGCCGACCGCGCCGGGCGCGACGAAGATGTGATCGCCCCCAGCGGTGGCGATCCACAGCCCGCAGATCGCGCCGACCGCCGCGGCGGGCAGGTCGTGCAGGTACACGCGTCGGCCCCGAGCCGCCTCGACTCGGCGGAGGTACTCCTCGAAGTCGAACGGGTGGTGGGGGACTGGGACGAGATCCAGGGCAGCCGACACGGCCGGGGGAATCCGCACGTCAGAAATAGGCCTTTCCGGGCGATAAGCCCGGTCAGACTACCCGCGATTTTTTGGATCGGTGGGGTTTTGTCCCTCGAGTCCCTCGACGATTCGGGCCTGTTCGATAATCTGCGCGATCGCGGTCAAGCTCAGCTGGGACAGGCCGAGCGTGCGCTGGGCGATGTTGAGCACGCCCAGGTCCTCCATGGTTTTGCGCACCTGAGCAGCCTGGATGTCGTCGGGCGTCTGGGCGGCTGCGAGTTCCTGGAGGTCGTCGAGCACCTGGATGGCGTCGGGCACCTGGGCGTCGTCTTCGCCGGCCAGCCAGCCGACCGTCTTGTGGAGAATCCCCGCGAGCGCCGTCACCAGCTCCAGCCCCGGGTTGGTGGCCTCGCCCCTCTTGAGCTGCCCGATGTAGCCGTGGCTGGTCTTAATGCCCATCGCGGTGAGGTCCCGCGCGATCTGCCTGTCCGAGATGTTCGCCTCGGACGTGGCTCGGGTCAGACGCTCAGCGAATGTCGCCAACCGTCTTACCTCCTACCTTGAGAGCAGCGCCGATCCCACGCGCCGCGACGGACGCCTAGAGTACACAGCTGACCGTACTGGCGAGCCACAGTTGACATCATTCCTCAAATAAGGACAGGATCAACGCCCACAGTGGATACTCCAGGCGACCAAGGCAGCAGAAAGCACTTACCCAAACACATATGGCCACGATGAGCGGTGGCGGCGAGCCTCTGAGCGGGCGCCCCGACAGCCGAGCATCTCCCCCCCTTCCTTGACGGAGCTCAGCGCGTTGAACCCCGAAGACCCGGACGCGGCCGCCGACCTGCTTCTCGATCTCGTCCTGTTGGCGAGTCACGATCCCCGCGCTGACGGCTTCGAGCTCCTGCGCGCTATCCGGCGCCGCCGGGAAGTCATCCAGCGCGAGAACGATCTGCTCAGCAGGTTCGAGGACTGGGAGGTCGCCCGCCTCTACAAGCAGGGCCGCGGCATCCCGGCCAAGGTGATCGCCCGCGTCGTGGACAGGTCGAAGTCCTGGGTCTCCAACCATGCCACCAAGGGGGGTGGCAGCAGCATCGACGAGATGCTGTCCAACTCCGAGAAGCGGCTGCGGCTCGTCGCCGCCGATGAGGAAATGCCGGCCCGGGTCCGTGAGCGCGCCGCCAACCGGGCCCGCAAGCTGGGGCAGATCCTGTACCGGATGGGTGCCCGCTTCAGTGGCGCGGCGGCGGTCCTGGGCCCGATGTGGCTGGCGGTCCGCACCACGCTGGAGTCGCTCAGCGCACCTGCGAACGGCGTAGCGACCCTGGACGGGGTGGCCACCCTGGGCGGGTTCGGCACGGTCGGCTCGGTCACCACGGTCGGCTCCGTGGAGGCCTTGGGCGCCACCGGCTGGACGGCGAGCAGCGGGCCCGTCACCGCCGCGGTGACGAAGTTCGCGGCCTCGGCCATCACCAGCGTCCAGCTCGTCGCCGGGGTGTCCGCACCTGCCGCCGCGACGTTCGTGGCCGGGGTAGGGGTGGCCACCACGACGCCGGTCGTGGCGATGATCGAGGAGAGGCTGCGTCCCCCCGCCCAGGCGCCGACCGCGCTCGGGCCCGGCGACCCTGAGATCGCGCAGGTGGCTTGGGTGCCGGACGAGATGACGCCGGAAGACTCGGTGGCGCCGTGGGCGCCGGTGCCCTCGTGGGATGTGCCGGTCGTCCCGTCCGAGGTCGCGACGCCGACCCCGGGGCCCACGGCGGTGCCGGCGCCGGCGCCGTCGACGCGTCCCACCTATCCGATCAGCACGCCGCCGGTGACCATGCCCTCCGCGCAGATCTCCGCGTCGGTCAAGGCCTCGCTCCCACACCCTGCTCCGGTTCCTACCGTGACGGTCAGCGCGAAGCTGGAGACGCCCGCCCCGGCCTCGTCCGAGATCTCGCTGGAGTCGACGCAGACCCCCACGCCCACTCCGGCTCCGGAGCCCACCCCGACGCTGGAGCCGACGCCGCAGCCCGAGCCCACGCCGACGCTGGAGCCGACCGCGGAGCCCACCCCGACGCTGGAGCCGACGCCGGAGCCGGGCTCCTCCCTGCCGGAGCCGAGCAGGCCCCCGGAGCCGTACGAGACGCCCGCCGCGCCGCCGCCGGAGCCCACCGAGGCCCCGCCGCCGGAGCCGAACGTCGGCTCGAGCGAACCGCCGCTGCCGGAGCCGCCGCTGCCTTCGTGATCAGCCGGCGCCGGTGATGCCGAAGATCGTGCCGATCATGCCGCGCACCGCGGCGAGCTGCCGCTCGCCGAGGTCGCCGACCTTGCCCTTCAACCGGGCCGTCGCCACGGTGGAGATGCGGTCCAGCATCGCGGCCTGGCCGTCGCCGACGTCGATGACGAACGCGGTGAGGGTGGCGGCCATGTCGGCGGGCTCCACGTGCGCGGTGAGCACGTTGTCGCCGTACAAGGTGTGATAAAAATCCCCGCTCACGATGAGCCGGACCTCCTGGCGGTCGCCGAGCTGGACCGCCCAGAGTTCGCCGAAGCGGTGATCGCTCACGCGGCGGCCCCGCCCGCGCGGCGCTCGTCGACGGCCTGGGCGATGTCCTCGGCCATGGCGTGTTCGTCGGCCTCCTGCCCCGGGACGGCGGCCTCGCCGTAGACGACGGCGCGGGCGCGCGGGTCGTGGGTCGCGGCGATCTCCCGCAGGATGCCGCGGGTGATGAGGGTGGACACCGAGACGCCAGTGCCCTCGGCGTGGCCGCGTGCGAGCGCCAGCACCCAGGGGTCGAGGCTCACGGAGGTTTTGTCTTTCGCCATGCCGGGAGTGTACCCGCGCGGTATTACGCCATGTATGCAGCTGGGGGAGTACTTTCGAGCGGTGAAATAGTTGAAGGTTGTCCTATGCGATTCCCGCCGTTTCGGCGCCGAAATCGGGGCTCTGTAATGGTCGTTGGCGGCCGAACTCGACGCGCCGCGTGACATTGGTCGCGCATGGAAGTCAGAGGCCCTCGGAGGCTCTCAGCGCTTTCGATCTTCCCGGCGGTCCTGTCGAGCCCGCGAATACTACCGGCGGGTAGCGCTATCGGCTGTCCCGCCGTCCCCCGAGGTCAGCGGGCCGCCACGAGCACATGACCCCTGCTCGGAGCCTCATAGGAAAACATATGTTCGGAAATCGAGCTCCATCTTCCCCAGTGAATTACCCACGGGAATCCAGATTCCCACAGGTAATTCGCTAAGATCAGGGGAGCAGCCCACCCGCGTCTATGCGATGGACCCGAACCGGCTGCTCAACGCCCCAGGAAACTCAGGAAGGATCCCCCGATGCACGAGCCCACGGTCCACCTCCCGATGTGCGGCTACTGCGGCCTGGAGGTGGACGAGGACCCCCAGTCGGGTCCCTGGTTCGCCACCTCGACCGGCAGCATCATCTGCTCCGCCTCGCGCACCCAGCGCCACCGCCCGCTCCCGGCCTGACCATGAACCCCGCGACCCAACACCTCAAAGACACCCTCATCGCCCTCGGCGTTCCGCGATGCACGATCGTCACCCGGACCGACCTCGGCCTCACGTCCGCCTCGATCCAGGACTTCGCGCACCGGCGGCTCGTCGCCGACCGCGCCGCCGAGCTCGCCGAGCCGGGAAGGTACGGCGTCTACATCACCCGCTACCCGTGCGGCTGCGTCCCCGCCGTGCGGATCAACAACGACCCGGGCCACGCCGGACAGGTGACCACGATCTCCGCCGAGCCCATCGGCCACATCTGCCCGGCGGCCGCCATCCCGGCGACGGCCCACGACGTCATGGACGCGATCGTCCGTGGCGCCCAAGACTTCTTCGCGTACGAGAGGCAGCGCCACGAGGCGTGGCTGGCCTCGCCCGAGCAGGTCGAGAAGCGGGCCGCGATCAAGGCGCGCCGCTCGGAGGCCGCGAAACGCGGTTGGGACACGCGCCGGGCCGCCCTGCAGCAGGAGAAGGAGGAGCAGCTCCGCGAGGAGGAGCTGGACGAGCTGGAGAACGCCGCCAGCCGCGACGGCCAGGCGTGCCCGGCGTGGGACCTCCCCGGGCCTCCCTACCGCGGGGAGGTCCCCTGCACCCTGTACGCGGGCCACGAGGAGCCGCACGAGAACGTGCGGTACGGGCTGACGTGGGACTGGGAGAACGCGTGATGGCGCGGCGGCGCGGCAAGCGGAAGAACCCGCCGCTGATCACCCGCAAGCACGCCTCCGCCCTGGCCGTCAGCGGACCCCGCACCGTCCTGGTGGTCCACGACAGCGGCCACATCACCCTCACCACCCCCGACGCGTTCCTCACCGGCGGGGCCGGCCGCATCGCGCTGTGCCGCGCCGACCTCGACGAGGCCGGGGTCCGCTTCATCGCCGACTCCGGCGGGCGGCTCGCTCGAGGCAGCGGGGAGATCCTTGACCCGCTCCTGGCCGACGTGAACGCCTACCTCGCCGCCACCTGGACGCACGCCCGCCCGCCGCACGTCACCCACGTCCTGGCCCGCGCCGTCCTGGCGCCGGACGGCGACTACACCGCCGTGGTGCTCGACGAGGACGGCGCCGTCACCCTCGCCACCGACGACGACCTCCCCGGCCGGGGGCGGGTCCTGCTCACCCGGGCCGAGCTGAACGCCGCCGGAGTCCAAGGCTTCGGCTCCATCTCCGGGCGGATCGCCCGAGGCAGCGCTCCCCTCTTCACCGCGTTCCTCGCCGACCTCAACACCCGGCTGGCCCAAGAGTTCGCCGTCCCCGCTCCCGAGAGCTTGAGCGACTTCCTCGCTACCCTGCGCCCGCGAGAGAGGACGCCCACATGACCGACCGGCCGTACTACATCGACGACGAGCTCGTGGACCGCCGCGCCCACCGGCTCATCATCGACATCGCCCCAGCCTCCTCCGAGGAAGCCGGGCGGCCCCTCTACATCGGCTCGTGCCTGTGCGGGCAGATGGACCCGACCCCGCCGTGGGACGACTACGCCGTGTGGGAGAGGTTCGACGCCCACATGTCCGACGTGCAGGACGTCGTGCACCGCGCCGCCGAGCAGGCCGCCTACATCAGCTCCTACTACGACGTGCCCGCCCAGCTCGGCGCCCGCGTCGTCGCGGACGGCAAGCCCGGCACGATCGTCGGGTTCGACGACGCCCGGCTCCTGGTGCTCCTCGACGGCCACACCGAGCCCGCCCCCCACCACCCGACGTGGCACATGGAGTACGTCAAGGACGACCAGTGAGCACCTGGGAGGAGCGCATGGCGCAGCGGGCCCAGGCCCGCCAGACTTCCGCGCTCGAGGCCGAAACCGAGGCGTGGCAGGAGTGGGAGCGCCGCGCGGTCGCCCACGGGGAGAAGACCATGCCCGCCCTGCCTGGCGAAGAACGGGAGCTCGAAGGCTCCCACGCCGGGCACCTCGAGCACTGGTGCGGCGTCGGGTTCAGGTGCTCGTGCGGCGCGATCAGCGGGGTGACGTCCTACATCCCCACCGAGGAAGACCCCGGGCCGTGTGAGATCTGCAAGGTCCGGAAGATCGCCGGAGCAGTGGACTCACCGTGACGGACACTCTCCCGGAGCTGGTCCCGGCGGGCGGCGAACTGCTGCCCGCCGGGCCCGGCTACGACTACGACCCCGCGACCGACCCCTACCGGGTCTACCTCGACAGCCTCGACAGCGCCGAGTCACGCCGTACGATGCGCGGCTGCCTCGACCGGCTCGCCCGCATCCTCTGCGACCGGCCCACCACGGACAAGACCATCACCGGCGCCGGCTTCCACTGGCACCGGCTGCGCTACACCCACACGGTGCGGCTGCGCGTCCTGCTCCAGGAGCAGAAGACCAAGAAGGGCGAACCCTGGTCGACCAACTACGTCAACAAGCACCTCGTCGCCATGCGCAAGGTCCTGGAACACGCGTGGCAGCTCGAACAGATGACCGCCGAGGACAAGGAGCGCGCGCAGAAAGTCCCCGAGGTGAAGGGCACCCGCCTTCCGGTCGGCCAGCACGTGCCCATCGAGACCATCGGCCTGATCCTCGACGCCTGCGACGCCGACACCAAGAAACCCGCCACCACCCTGGCCGGGCTCCGCGACGGCGCGCTCATCGCCACCCTGGTCTCCACCGGCGTCCGCCGCGCCGAGGCCGCCGACGTCACCATGGCCGACTACAACCCGCGCACCAAGACGCTGCGGGTCATCGGCAAGGGCAACAAGCAGCGCGAGGTCAACCTCGCCCCGTACGCCGTCATCCGCATGGAGAAGTGGCTCGCCCGCCGAGGCCGCGGACCCGGCGCCCTGTTCCCCCGCTTCAACCGAGGATCCCGCGCGAACGGGCCCAAGATCCGCATGCGCGAGGGCCGGGCCGTGCACGTCCAACCGCAGGGCATCGCCGACATCCTCGACGCGCGCCTTACCCAAGCCGGGGTCGACGCCAGCATCAACCCCCACGACCTCCGCCGCACCTTCGTGGGTGAACTCCTCGACGCCGGCGTCGACCTCGCCACCGCGCAGGAGCTCGCCGGCCATGCCTCCCCCGCGACGACGGCCCTGTACGACCTGCGCGACGGCCGCCGCCGTGCCGCCGCCGTCGCCCTGCTCCCCGAACCTCCCGCCGCCCCCACCGGAGACGCCGCACCATGACCGCCGACCCGCGCGACCTCGCCACCACGCTTCACGAGGCCACCGCCAACCTCCACGCCTACATCGAGCACCGCGCCGAGGAGATAGCCGCCCCGCGCATCGCCCAGGCCGAGGCCGCCACCGCCGCCCAGGCCGCCGAGATGAAGACCAACTTCGACTTCGAGATGCGCCGCCTTGGAGACCTCCGCGACGAGCTGCGCCGCCACCTCCTCGTCATGGAACAGCAGAACGAGCAACTGCGATGGCTGGCCCAGTACCTGCCGGAGCCGTTGAAGCCGCTCGCGCTCGGCGCCCGCACCGCCCCCCGCCCGCCGCAGACCCTGACCGCAGACTGGTTGGCCCTGGTCGAGAAGCTCGCCGGGGAGGTGCCCGGCGGTGGCTTGCTCGCCGGGGAGGTGCCCGGCGGTGGCTTGCTCGCCGAGATCGGCGACGACCGCGGCCTGCTGATCGAGGCGGCCGCGGCGGTTGCCCGCCTCTCGCAGACGTCGGCCCCGAGGATCCAGCGGAAGATCCGGGTCGGGTTCGCCAAGGCCGCGCGACTGCTGGACCTGCTGGAGCAGTGCGGCATCGTCGGCCCGCCCCAGGAGAAAGGAACCCGGGAGGTCCTGGTCAAGATCGAGGACCTGCCCGCAGTGCTGGAGAAGCTCGGCATCACCACCCCAGAGAGGAACACCACATCATGAAGTCCGACAACACCGCCCCGCCCGTCACCGCCTCAATACGGGACTACTCGAGCGGACAGCCCATCCCCCGCAACGAATACGAGATCTTCCTCCGCAACTGGATGGACAGGGCGGGGGGCAAGGGCCAACTTCCCCTGCTCGACGCCGGGGAAGCGCACGTCGTGGCCGCGCTCCTCGACGAGCTCGCGGGCGAGTACAAGGACGAGCCCCTCGGCCGCCTGGCCCGAGAGATGGCTGTACGGATCAACGACCGGATGGGCATCTGAACATGACCCGACGCGACAGGGAACACCAGGCAGCCCGCCGCCTCACCGAACGCCACGGCGACGAGATGCCCAAGAGGCTCGCCGAGAAGTTCGACGACTACGCCATGGGCCCGCTCGACGGACTCATAGCCTGCGGCGACGCCGTACGTCGGATCAGGGAGCCAGACCAGTACGGAGTATTCCCGCCCACCAACGACCAGGACGTCGACGACGGGCTCCTCCTCCTCGTGAGAGCCCGCTGGAGTTTCGCCGTCGACCAGGTAGCCATCATCGAGCAGGCCCGAGCCAACGGGCGCACCTGGGAGGAGATAGCCGACCTCATGGGAGTCCCCGTCAGCCGCGCGAAGAACCTCCTCACTCAACTCCGCAAGCAAGCCATGCCTCTTTCCTGAACCCCGCCCCTCCCCCTCCCCTCCACCACGGTTTCGAGCGTTTCGGGAGGGGTCTACGCGCGGGCGCGCGTGCGAGGGGGTGTGTGCGGGGCTGTGGGGTGCGTGTGGGGCTCGGGCCGGTTGGTCCGGGCCCTTCGTGTGTGTGGGTGTTGTGGCTGGTGTGGGGGCCGTTTGGATGCGGCGCGACGTTAACTCGGAAATGTGCTCCACTCCTCTCCCCGGTGAGGAGAGGAAGTAGATCTACGTGGCGAAGTCCCCCCCTGCGGCTGTCCCTGTGGCTGATCCGCCGATGCCTGAGGTGTTGCCTTCGTACGGCGGGCCGTGCCCGAAGTGTGGCCATCCTTCGGCGTCGACGGAGTATCGGCCGGCGCGCGATGAGCTGAGGCCCACGTGGGGTCCCGGGCTACTGCTGGTGGAGAAGAGGGCGCTGCCGGATCGGATGATCCGCCGGTGCTTCCGGTGCCGGCACGTGTGGGCCGAGGCGCCGCTCGACGCCGCGGTGGCGGGCGCCCAGTTCGGGGTTCGGTTCGGGTTCGCGACGGGGCTGCGGTCGCGTGGGTTCGCCCGGCGGGCGGTCTTGTACGGGCGGCGCCTGGGCCTGTCGGTGGAGCTGCAGCACGATCGCGGGCTGGTCTGGCGGACGTACGTGCTGACGGCGCGCGGGCCGAGGCAGACGGTGCTGCGGTACAAGCGGGTCGTCGGCCGGGTCATCGGTGCTCTGGTGGAGCAGCGCGGCCGGGGCCGGGGGCGGGGCCGGTGAGTCGCGAGGTTCGCCGGGTCCCCCTGGACTTCGATGCGCCGCTCGGCCAGGTGTGGTCGGGGTACGTGATGCCGGAGCACCTGTGTGAGCGGCGGTGTCCGGCGTGCGAGCACGGGGTGGCTCCGTCGCGGGCGTGGCTGGAGTCGATCGTTCACCTGCTGATGTTGCTGCCGGATGAGACGGGGGCGGCCGCGGTGCGGCGGACGCGGGAGGTCGGCCGGTCTGTGCCGATGCACCCGTACCTGCGGGCCGTCAAGCGCCGCCCGGTCGGGCGGCCGGGTGAGGACATCGAGGCGCTGACGGGCGGGTTGGCTGGTCGCCCCCCACGGGAGGGGCGGCACGACGACGTCGACCGGGGTCACGCCGTGGCGGCGATCCTCGGCGCGGGCGGCCTGGACCCGGAGACGTGGGGCATCTGCGAGACGTGCGGGGGCGAGGCGACGCTCGAGGTGTGGCCGGGCCAGCGCGAGGCCGCCGAGAAATGGGAGGCGACCGAGCCGCCGGCCGGGGATGGCTGGCAGCTGTGGAACACCGCCGGTGACCCGGCGCCGTGCACGCCGGTGTTCGCGACTGAGGCCGAGTTGGTGGCGCACCTGGTCGCCGCGGACGGGTACCGGCCCGAGGCCGCCGCCCGGCTGGTCGCTGATGGCGGGTCGATCGGGTCGTTCTGGCAGATGGCCCACCCGGGCGGCGGCCGCGGGCCCATGTACGACGCGGCGCGGAACGCGGACCTGATTCCTTTCATGATCCCGGCGCGGAACGCGCTGGCGGGCGGGGGTGTGTGAGCCATGGGGAACTGCATCATCAAGGTGAACCGGGGGCCGGAGGACCTGTACGTCCGGTGGACGTCGGTGTTGGAGTCGCCGACGCACATGGGTACCCGGGCGGAGCTGACCGAGGCGATCGTGGCCTTGCACCCCACGGTCAGCGTGACGGCTCTGGGGCTCGACCAGTGGTTCGGCCGGGCCGATGAGCTGGGGTCGTCGGCGGGGATCGCGTTCGCCCGGTGGGAGTCGCTGGGGTGGACGGTCGGCCACCCGCACCGGGAGAGGCGGTGGCTGCCCCGGGCGCGGCTCGCCGAGTACACGCGCGCCGTCCTGGACGGCGACGCCCGCGCCGGGTTCGCCGCGTTCGCTCTGACGTTCCCGCCCCGCTGGGAGCCGGACCGAGCCCCGGCCGCGGATGGGCCGGACATGGCCGCGTTCCTCGAGGCGCGGCTCGCTGAGTTCACCGGGGTCGAGCGCAACCACGGGACGGAGGGGTGCGACCTGTGCGGGCACACCCCGGCCGTCCCTCTGGCGATGGTCGCCGCTCAGCGCGCGGTGATCACCCGATACCTGCGTCAGCTGAACCTCCTGTCGGACGGCCTGGGCGGGCTGCTGACCCAGCACCTGGCCGTGGACCTGGAGACGACCCTCCGCGAGTTCGCCGTGGCGTTCCACACCCACCCCGGCTACCGGTACGAGTGGAGGCCCTGATGAGCAGCAGTCGGGAGCAGGAAGCCGCGATGGTCGAGTTCTACGCCGCCCGGCTGGCGGAGGTCGAGGACGCGGCCCAGAAGGTCACCGACGAGGACTGGGACGTGATGACCGCGCCGATGGCCTACCAGGCGGTCGCGCACGCCGTGGGGAACCGGCCGGCGCGGGTGCTGGCCCGGGTCGCGTCCGAGCGGCGGCTGCTGGAGGAGTACCGGCGGGCCGTGGTCGCTCACGAGAGTCTGCGGGGGATGCCGGACTCGGCTGCGTGGGCAGCGGAGCGGGCCCGGTACCGGGGATGGCGTCATGGGTTGTGCACGGCGCTGGCGACCTTGTGTGAGACCTACAGCGACGTGCCGGGGTACCGGCCGGAGTGGGCGGCGTTCACCGCGGTGAGCCGGGCCACGCCGCGGTGGCTGGAGGACATCGCCCACCAGTGGATGACCGGCGAGTCGGTCACGGCGCGGATGCCGGCCGGGGTGCGGCGGGTGTGGGTGTCCTACGTCATGCCCTTCCCGATGAGCCCGGACGAGCCGCGCGGCACTCTGCGGTTCCGGGCCCACGCGGTGCTCGACGACGGCACGGAGCTGTCCACGCAGGCTCGGGAGTTGGAGCAGGCGTTCGTGCTGCACGCCCCGAAGGGTTCCTCAAAGGAGCCCTCAAACCCGGGCGCGGCTGGTCAGCCGTCGCTCGCCGCTGCGGGGGTGGAGTGACATGGGCTGGGATGTGGTGACCTGGGCCGCGCTGTTCGCGTCGGTCGCGGCGGTCGTGAGTTCGGTGGGTCATTTCCACCGGGCCAAGAGGTCGGCGCTCGCCGCGCAGGCCTCCGCTGACGAGGCCGAGAAAGCAGCGGACGAGGCGGAGAAGGCGGCCGCGGTGGCGGCGGCCGCGCTGATGGTGGCCCGGCGGGCGGCCGCCAGGAGGACCCGCTGATGCCCGGCCAGAGCTGCCCCGTCGACGGCCCCGAGATGCGCGGGCAGGCCGCCGCGTGACGTACGGGCAGGTCTTCCTCATCTACCTCGCCGTGGCCGTGGTGACCATCCTGATCCCCGCCCTCGTGGCAGCCCCCGGCATGGGCCGGTGGTTCCTGCCGATCACGCTGCTCGCCTTCACGGTCTACGTCGCCGGGATGGGCATCGTGCTGCACCTCCTGAGGATCGGGGTCCTGCGGTGACCCCCTCCTCCCCTCCCCCTCACCTTCCCTCGGAAAAGAAGGCTGCGCCTGTGACCTCCCGGACCTCGGCCGTGCTCGTCCTGAGCATGATGACCACGCTCCTCGTCCCACCGCTTTTCGCTCAGGACATGTTCGCCGGCAACCTCGCCGCCGTGATCATCACCTACGTGGTGGGCTCGATCATCGCCATGATCGTCATCGCGGACCTGGTGGCGCTCGCCAACGACGCCGAACGGCCCCGAGAGCAGTCCAGGCGCTCGGTCCGCAGGATCCTCAGCATCTCCTACGCCGTCACCGCGGCGGCCGCCGTGCCCCTGGTCATCGCCACCCGGTTCGACGGTGCCGTCGCGGCCGCCGCCGGCATCCTCGGCGCGTTCGCCTTGGCGCTGCCCACCGCCCGCATCCTCCTGCGCCTGGCGGAGATGGCCGGCGCCGTCGCGCCTCCGCCCATCCCCGAGGGGTGCGACGCCTACCTGCCCCTGGCCGGGTTCACCGCGCCGCGCTGGTTCCGCCTCTCCCAGGCCCGGTGTGTCCGCCGGTTCCGCACGGGCGAGGAGATCCGCGTCGGCGACGAGCACGGCAACCGGGCGGTCGGCCGAGTCCTCGGCCCGCTCGGCAACGTCCACGGCAGCAGCCCGGCGGTGCGGGGCGTCCTGGTGGAGCTCACCTCCATCACGCAGGCCGAGCCCGCCCCCGCCCCCGCATCGGATGGAGCCGCGAAGTGACCAGCGAGCCCAACCCCACGCCTCCCCTGACCGAACAGGAACCGACCTTGTCCGCCACCTTCGCCAGTCTGCGCGACTCCCTGGCCACCCTCACGATCCACATCGCGGTGTTCTTCTTCCCCTCCGTCTACGTCGCCGCCACCTTCCCCGGGAGCCTCACCGCGCTAGTCCTCGCCCAGACACTCGGCGCCGTCTGGGTGATCGTCTTCGGCAGGGTGCACCTGATCCTGGCGCGGATCGTCGGGGATCCGGACGTCGCCCGCGCCTACGAGGCCACCGCCGAGATCCTGCCGATCCGCGACGGCCTGGTGCTCGTCTTCTCCGTGGGCGCCACGGTGCTCCTGCCTCTGGCGATCGCCGCCCGGGTGCCCGGCCCCGACACCAGCCCCCTCTTCATCGGCCTGGGTGTCGGTGTCGGGTGGGGCCTCCTGGTGGGTGTCGCTCTGCGGAACCTCCTCGCCGAGGCCCGCGACGCCATCCGCCAGGCCACCCAGGAGACCGCTCCGGAGGCCGCCCTGTGAGCGAGCCCAGCGCGGCCGTGGCCGCGATCCTCGCCCACCTCGACGAGGACGAGGAGACGGCCCACGGCGCCGCCGAGGAAGCCGGGGAGGCCGAGTGGTCGCCCGGCGGGGACTACAGCGACACCGTCCGCACCGAGGAGGCCGGGATCGCCGTGGCCGCCGGCCCCTGGTCGGACGGCTTCCTGCCGGACGGGCTGCGTGACCACATCGCCCGCCACGACCCCGCCCGCACCTTGCGCCTGGTCGAGGCCCTGCGCAAGCTCCTGGAGGCTCACCTGGGGTACTACGGCGACGGAGACGACGAGTACCTGCCCGTCCCGACGATCTCGATCCTCGCGGGCATCTGGGACGACGGCGGAGCCTCCCGGGGTCCGGTCGGCGCGGTGACCGGGTGAGCGGCCGTAACCCGCTGGCCGTGCTCGTCGCCGCGGTCCTGGACGAAGACGAGCAGCTGGCCAGGCTGATCGGCCACGGCGGGTTCCACCCGCAGACCTGGCACCTCGAGCCGTCCCGCAGCGGCAGGTGGATGCGGGTGTACAGCCGGTCGCGGATGCTCGGTGACCCGCCCGAGGCGGCCGACCACGACGGGGACCCGCCTGTGGCCCTGGTGACCACCGGCCGCGGTGAGCACGAGCACATCGTCCGCCACGACCCGTCGCGCGTCCTGGACGAGGTCGCGGCCAAGCGGCGGGTCCTGGCCCGGCACCCGGGCGCGACCGCGGACAGCGAGTGCCCCGGGTGCGGCGCGCACCTGGACGGCACCTGGGTGACCCCGCCCGGCGGGACGTGTCCGGAGCTCGCCGACCTCGCCGCCCCGTACGTCAGCCCCGAGGCCAAGCGGGTGGGCTGGTGAGGTGGCCGTGGTCGCGGCGGCCCGCGCCGGAGCCTTGGCTGCCCGGGACGAAGTGGCCGCCGGTGCACCGCGGGCCGGCGGCATCGCAGGCCGTGCGCACGACGCCGGACACCAGCCCGCTGGGGCCCCCGGACCCCCACACCGACCTGATCGACGCCCCAACCCCCCAAGGAGCCCCCGAAATGACTGTGTGTAGCCACAATGGCGAGGATGTGGGTTCTCGGCCCGGGAATCCTGGCACCCCCACCCCCGTTTCGGTCACGGATCGTGACAGGGAGGAGCGGGAGAGGCGCCTCCGGGTGCGGCTGGCCGACCTTGAGCAGGCCGTCGAGGACCGGCGGGCCGGGGTCGCGGAGCGGGCGCTCCGGAAGGTCGCGGAGCTTGCCGCCCAGCACCTGGCCAGCACTCGACCCCAGGGTGGCCGGCCTGCGGTGCTCGGCTTCCTGGCGGGCGGGCCTGCGGTGGCGCACCTGGCCGAGCTGGTGCTGGCCATCACCGGGCCGCCGCCCGGCCGCGCCGGGGCGGAGTTCGCCGACCTGCGTCCCCCCGACGAGCCGCCCCAGAGCAGCACCCCTGAGGCCGCCCCAGCTCACCCCGCCCCGGTGGAGAGCGTCGAGGAGGGGTGGGTGGACGTGACGCAGAGGCCGAAGTGGACGCAGGTCCTCCTCGCCGTCGAGAAGCGCTACCCGCTCATGGGCGAACTGTTCCTGAAGCACTGCACCGCGGCCGACATGGACGAGGGAGGAGCCTTCGCCGAGGAGCGCACGGTACGGGTCACGTTCGACAGCTTCGACGCCCTGGATCAGTGCTTCCTCCTGCGCGGTCATGCCCTCCTGGCCGAAGTGCTCCACGAGTTCTTCGGCCGGCGGTGGAAGGTCGAGTTCCGCATTGCGCCGGAGCCGTCCCAGAGCGGCCCCGCGGCCGCGCCCTCGCCCGCGCCCTCGATGCCCTTGTACACCTGGATGGCGGCCCTCGACGTCCTCAAGCAGCGCGAGCCGTGGGTATGGGCCTTCCTCGCCTGGTACTGCGTCGGCATCTCCGTGGGTACGGACGAGGCCCTCGACGACGGCAAGTCCAAGATGGTGCTCACCTTCGACCACCCCAACACCATGAACCTGTTCTTCCTGCGCAAGGAGGGAGAGCGCCGGTTCCCGCAGATCCTCGAGCAGGTGCTCGCCGAGGTCACCGGCTGGGAATGGTGGGTCGCCGCCGAGGCCGCCGCTCCGCCGACCGCCCCGGCTCCGGCCGACGAGGTGCTCATCAAGGAGCGGATGCGGCAGCGGCTGGCCGAGCGCGGTCAGCAGGACCCGGCCGCCGCCGCGCCGCCCGCGCCCTCGGCGTCGGTGGCTTCGGACACTTGGCTGGCCGCGCTCGACCTCGTCAAGCAGCGCGAGCCGCTCGTGTGGAACTTCCTCGCCCGGCACTGCGTCGGCCTGACCGCGGACCCGGGTACAGCCCCGGGGGCCGACCCGCCGAAGCTGATGCTCACCTTCGAGAACCATGAGGCCGCGCGGACGTTCTCCGAGCGCTTCGTCATCTACCCGGGCAGGGTCCAGGAGTATTGGCGGATCCTCGGCGAGGCGCTCAGGGAGGTCACCGGCCAGCAGTGGCTCCTGAGGGGCGCGGGGCCCACCGTGCCTCTGGTCTACAAGCTGGCCCAGCAGGAGCAGGCCCGCCAGGAGCAGGCCCGCACCGGCGGCGGGTTCGGCGCCGCCCTGGAGCAGCTGCGCGCGGGCCGGCGCGTCGCCCGCGAAGGCTGGAACGGCCACGGCATGTTCGTCGTCCTCCAGAAGGGCTACCCGGACGGCATTCCGATCAACAAGAACACCGCTGAGGCCACCGGCATGGTCGAGGGCACCGTGTGCGCGTTCCGGCCGTACCTGATGATGAAGACGGCCAACGACGAGTTCGTCCCATGGGTCGCCAGCCAGAGCGACCTCCTCGCCGAGGACTGGGCGGTCGTCGAATGACGAACACCACGGTCGGCATCGACTTCGACGTGCCCCTCCACCGCTACCGGCAGGGCTGGCACGACGGCACCATCTACGACGAGCCCACGCCGGGCGGGCTCGAGGCGCTGCGCACCCTCATGGGCCAGCACGCCGTGTTCATCTTCACCGCCCGCAACGACCTCCAGGCCGTCGCCGCGTGGCTGATCCGCCACGGCATCCCCGCCGCCACCCTGTACGACCTGCGCATGGCTGAGGGCCTGCAGTACTCGATCGGCACGTTCTGGACGCGGCGCGACGTCGTCCTCGTCACCGACCAGAAGTATCCCGCGGTCGCCTACATCGACGACCGGGGCATCCGGTGGGAGTCGTGGCCGCAGGCTCTCGCCGACCTGCGGGCCGTCCTGGGCGAGGATGACCGTCTCACCGCTGGGGAGCTCCTCGCCGCCGCCGCGCAACGGGTCATGGACGCCGAGGACGGGCCGACCGCCGAGGAGGTGGAGCTCGCCGCCCACCGGGTGATGCGGGCCGTCCTGAGCGACCGCGAGCTGAAGATCGCCTACCAGCGGCTGACGCTCGCGCTGCAGCGCTCCCAGATGACCGACTGGACCGCCGACTCGGGCGACGACGAGCTCGGCATCCTGCGCCTGTCCTGCGGCCACGCCAAGCTCTGGCACCCCAGCCTCGTGGTCGTCGACGGGACGACCCTGTGCGCGCCCTGCGGTGAGCAGCGCACCGCGACCCGCATCGTCCACACCCCCACCACCCCCGCCCCTGCCATCTCGAAGGAGACCCCCTGATGACGACGCAGCCGTACGAGCACACCAGCCCCGGCGGGAACAGCCTGACGGTCGGCCCCGCACTCGCGCCCACCGGCGGCCGCGCCGCCCTGCTGAGCGTCACCTCGAACGTGTCGGGGCCCCGGCAGAGCAAGAACATCCCCGCCGCCGACGTCGGCCAGTTGGTGGGCGCGCTGTACACGGCGGTCGGGCGCGACGTGATCGTCGCCGACCGCCTCCCCGAGAAGGAGCCCAACCTGTGGGAGGGCGGCGGCGGCACGGCCCGCGCCAGCGGCGGCAAGGTCCACTTCCAGGTCGACGACGATGACGACGACATGGGCGACGACGACGTGAACATGACGCTGGAGCCCGACGAGGCCGAGCAGGCCGGGATCGCGCTGATCCTCGCCGCCCGCGCCGCCCGCCGGCAGCCGTCCCCCCACCGGGTCCTGGACCTGGCCCGGACCCTCACCAGCCTTGACCCCGGCTGGCCGAGCGCCGCGCCGGGCGAGCGCCACATCACCGTGGCCGAGGGGCTCCTGACGAACTTCGAGATCCGCGCCCGGGAGGACGTGTGACCATCCCCGCGGCTGCTCAGAACCCGTTCATCACCCGCGCGGAGTACCTCCGCTCCCTCAGTGACATCGCCGCTTCCACCCCCTCACAGGAGATCCCCCGGATGACCCCGGCCGCCACGGACGACATAGAGCCCCTCCTGGCCTACAACACTCCTTCCGACGTGAACGGGCTGGAGGTGCTCGTCTCGCCCTCGGCCTACAACAAGGGCGCCGTGCTGAGCGTCGTCTCCGGCGACAAGGTGGACAGGCTGAGCACGATGGTGCTGGACGACGACCTCGACCGGGTCGTGACCACCATGTACAAGGCGGCCGGCCGCGACGTCGTCATCACCGACCGCGTCGCCGAGATCGAGCCCGGGGCCTGGAGAGGCGGCGGCGGCGCGGCCAGCGTGTCCAACGGGGCGGTGCGCTTCAACCACGACCGCGTCGAGTGGGACATGCACCCTGATGCCGCCGAGCAGATGGGGGCCGCGCTGATCCTCGCCGCCCGCGCGACGCGGCGGCGGCCGCCGTACGCAGCGATCCGCGAACTGGCCACGGCGCTCGCCCGCAGAGACGAGCGCTGGGACCTGGTCGAGCCCGGGGACCATCACGTGAACATGGCCGAGGGGATCCTCCTCGCCTTCACCCTCACCCCCCGGGATGACGTGTGAAGCGGCCCGCGACGCACAGCTACAGGATCCACGTGGAGAAGGTCGGGCTCATCACCTGGCGGGCCCAGGTGATGTTCTCCGGCTCGCCGGAATGGAAGCTGCGCGGCGGCTTCCCGGGGCGTCACGGCTTCACCCGGACGCAGGCGCTCCGACGTATTCATCGGCTGTGTGACCGCAACGACGCAGCTCCAGCGCGTGTGATCGGAACCGTCTACTACGGCGGGGAGGACGTGTGATCTTCGCTCTGCAGGTCCTGTTCGTCTGGGTGTGCGCGGTCCTCGCGCTGTTCTCCATGATGGGCTGCCTCGGCCTCGGCAACCTCGTGCTCTCGGCCTCCGGGCACGGCACCTGGCGGACGCATCTGGCGCTGTGGGTCACCTGCCTGGTCGTAGCCCTCACCTGCCTGTCGGTCATGCCTCGCTATATCGGCGACAGCCCGGACGGGGACCGGTGGGTCTTCTGCGACACGCGGCCCTGCCCGCCGGTGGAGGGATCATGACCGTCATCGCTGGACTCGTCCACGAGGACCGCGTGCTCCTGGGCGGCGACACCGCGCCCGCGTCCGCGCTGGAGGAGCTGCGCCACCTCGCCCAGCCGAAGGTGTTCGGCCTCGGCCCGTACGTGCTCGGGTTCACCGGCGCCTACCGGCCGGAGACGATCTTGAAGTACATGCTCAAGGAGCGCGAGCGGCGATACCTGCTCGCAGCGCCCCCTGAGGGATCGGCCGAAGACGTCCACCACTTCGTGATCACGAAGCTCGTGCCCGTGCTGCGCAAGTGCCTGAGCGGCGCCAGGGACGCAAACAAGGAGGAGCGCAAGAGCCGGACCGAGGGGACGTTCCTGCTCGGGGTCCGTGGCCAGCTGTTCACGATCGAGGCCCGCCACGACGCCGAGTACGAGGTCGAGGAGTGCACCGAGGAGTTCACCGCCCTCGGGGCCGGCGCCCCCGCCGCGCTCGCCGCGCTCCACGCCACGGCCGGTCTCGGCCTGGGACCGACAGACCGGCTCAGCCGGGCGCTGTCGGCCGCCAACCGGTTCGCCGACGAGGTGCAAGGTCCCTTCTACGTGGCGATCGAGGCTCGGTGAGGACGCGGTGCCCGGAGTGCGGGGCGGCCCGGCCCGAGGAGGGGCACCGGCCGGGCTGCGTGCGGCTGTGCCCGCGCTGCCTGTCCGGTGACCTGGTCGAGTGGTCGTGGTCGATGCACGACTGGAGGGGCCGCTACCGGTGCGGGCACGTCGTCCACCTCGACCTGGCCCAGCTCTTCGAGCACGCCGAGGAGAACCGGCGGCGGCGCGCGGAAGCCGAGCGGGCCGCCCAGGTGCGGGAGGCGGCGCGGATCATCCGCGAGCACCTGGACGCGACGCGGCTTCTGGTGCTGCTCGGGTTGCTGTCGCCGGGGGAGGCGCTCGAGCCGACGTTCGGGGCGGACCGGACCCGCTGGTCACAGCGGCTGCCCGTCGCGTGGCCGTGGAGGTTGGGCCGGGGTGAGCCGCTGCGGTCCGGGGCCGGGTGGGTGGAGAACACGACCGGGCGGCCTGAGCCGGTCTTCGCCGCTGGTCACCCTCTCCTGCGGGGGAGCCTGTCCGACCCCGCAGGTTGACCTCGCGAACTCGATCAATGTAAGCGCCATAGGCCAAAATCAGTGTAAGATGAGGGGGGGTGTTCTGTGGCCGTTCCGGTCCTGGGCCGTCCAGGCAGGCACCCCTCTCCCTTCCTGCAGAGATGGAGCGCACCCATGACGCACGACCAGGACGTCCTCGACGACTACCGCCGCCAGGAGCAGGCCGCCCGGCTCGGCTGGACGGCCGCGCACGCCGCGGCGGTGAGCCTGGCCGCTGCCGGCGAGCTCCACCAGGACGGGCGCGGCTTCTACCGCAGCGGCGTGCGCGGCGGCCGGGGCCGGGCGGTGTCCCGTACCCGGGTCCAGGTCCTAGAGGCCGCGGGCTTCCTGACGACGGGCGGCGGCCCGGTGACCCTCACGGCGGACGGCCGGCAAGCGCTGATCGCGTGGAACGCCGTCGACGTCGCCCCGGCCGCCGAGGAGGCCAAGGAGCTGCCGCCGCTGTACGGCGGGCAGGAAGCCGCGCGCCGCTACCAGGTGTGGCAGGCCAACATGGCGCGCGGGGAGGCGGAGTCGCGCGCCCGGCTGCAGGAGGCGATCGCGGTGGCCGAGGCGAGCTACCAGGCCGAGCAGGTGCTGCTCGAGCAGCGCGCCGCCGAGCGGGCCGGGCGCCGGTTCGCCTCCGCGGCCGCGGCGTGGGATGCGATCAACGGCCCCGCCGAGGCCTTCGTCTACACCGACGACGGCACCGTCGAGACCCACACCGGCGTCTCCCCCGAGGACCTGGACGCGCACACCGTCCCGGCGCCGCGCGTGGCGCCGGTCGCTCCGCTGCGCCGCCTCCTGCCGACCCGCCCCGCGCGTCGGCCGCTGGTCCGCCCGGCCGCCGAGCAGCGCCGCCCGCGCACGCTGACGCGCACCCACCCCGGCGGCCACCGCGTCGACCGGCCCCACCGTGGCCAGCCGCCCCGCCTGGCCACCCGCTGACCTCCCCTCGGGGTGCCGGCGCCTTCACCCGGGCACCGGCCCCGGGGCTCCGTGCAACCCACCGACCAGCCGAGGAACCGACATGATCGCTACCGCTCCCCCTCCTCCTGACGAACGGCCAGGGGAGAAGACCCTCACCATCATCTGCGCCTTCGACGGCGCCGAGGCCGAGCAGGTCCGCCGCGAGGCAGGCCTGACTCGCGGCAACTCCATCTACCCCGTCTCCGCGGAGTCCTTCCACGGGCTCTTGCGGGTGGAGGTGTACGTGATTGAGACGCCCCGCTTCTGCGAGCGCCCGGACGCCGGCCTCATCCTCCGGCAGCTGCGCTCGTGCTGCGCCGTGCAGAAGCCGCACCCCAGCCAGAGAGAGAAGCGATGACCACCGACATGCCGCCCCGCCCGCTCGCCTACACGGCGATCTGCGCCTTCGACGAGGCCGAGGCCAGGCAGGTGCAGCGCGTGCTCGACCTCGACGACTCCGAGGCTGGGTACGTACGAAACCTGATCGCCGCGCAGGCCATCCACGTCCTGGGCCTCAACGTGATCGAGACCCCGAGCTTCGCCCAGCGGCCGGATGCCGTCGAGATCCGCCAGGCCCTGCGCGTGGCCGAGGAGCTCGGCACCACCACCATCGTGGCCACCGTGGTGGATCTTGAGACCGACCCCGGCCGCGCGATGGTCGCGTTCTTCGCGGCCCGGCTCGACGAGCGCCAGGCCGCCGCGGAGAAGACCAGCGACACCGAGTACGCCTGGAACGTCGACCGCTCCATCACTGACGGCTCCGTCAAGCACGCCGACCTGTATCCCCCCTCCTGGGCGTTGCGTGACATCGCCGCGGGCCGGGAGCTGATCCGCCAGTACGAGGAAGCGCGGGAGTACTACGAGAAGCGGACGAGTGCCCCGGCCGGGGAGCTGCACGGCTTGTATGCCGCGCTCGCGCTGCGGGTGTCGGTCTACCGCGGGCAGCACCCGGCCTACGACAGCAGTTGGAAGCCGTGACGCCCGCCGAGGTGATCGCCGGCGTTCTGCGCCACGTCGAGGGTGAGGGGATCGGCTACGCCGAGGCGGCGGCGCTCGCGGGCGACGTCCTGCGCGCCCTCGCCGTACGGGGCATGGTCGTCGTGGACCGCGCCGAGCTCTCCCAGACGATCGACGAGGCTGAGACCTTTCGCCACGACTGCGGCGGCGACGCGGAGGACGAGGCCCGCCTGGAGCGGCTGCGCGCGGTGGTGGCCGCGGCTGTCGTCAGCGAGGACGAGCGGGCCCTGCAGCAGGACAGGGAACGTTCGGTCTTCCTGGAGACGCTCCGTGCGGCCATAGACAAGACGCTCGCGGGGCCGGTGTACTCGCCGGCGCTCTTGACGGAGCCCATCAGATGGATGTCGCCTGCGGAGTGGGCGCGTCACTCGGGTCCGCCGGAGCCGCGCCCGGCGCCCCTGCTCCTGGCGAAGGCCGTGCAGACCTGCTCGGCGTGTCCATCGGAGTGGAGTGCCTGGACCACGGCAGGCCAGTACCTCTACCTGCGCTACCGGTCCGGCATCGGGACCGTCGACGCCTACCCCGGCCCCGACCCCAGCACCTGGGCGGACGTCCCGAATGGTCTCCTCGCGCGCTTCGGCGAGCCGGGCATGGACGGGGACATCGCCCTGGAGGACTTCCTCGCCGCCTCAGGCCTGGAGCTGGCGCCGGGAGCGGAGATCTCCAGCGTGGTGCGGGTGCCCATGGGTGAGTGGCGCCATGCCCGCGATCCGCAGGGCCGTGTCGTGTGGGTGACCTTTGGCGATGGGGGCGTGCTGGGGGGCGTCGAACTGCTCTGAGGCGCGGGTGTGGGCCAGGTCACATGGTTTGTGCACTGGCGGTGCTGAAGCCGACCGAAGCCGATCGGACACTGATGAAGCCGATCGGAGGCTCATCTCGGCAGGGGAGCCGGGGGCCGTTGAGCGGGTCCTGCCCGCTCCCGTCTCTTCTTCTGCCGATGGGCTCACACACTTACACCCCTCGCCCCCCGTTAATTGGACATTCGTAAGGATCATATGCCAATATACGTGTGAGCAAGAGGGGTGGGCGGGTCCAGCGCCACAAGCCCCCCTGCACACCCCCGCCACTCCCACACCCGAGGTGAGACCACGTGAGCCGCGCCAGCGACGTCGACCAGCTCGTCCGCAAGGCATGCAAAGAGCACAAGTTCGACGCGGTCAAGCTCGGCCGCGAGTGGGTCGTCACCAACTCGGCCACCGGCCGGACGGTGACCGTCCCCTTGAAGGCCATCGGCCAGAACCTGAGCAGCTACCGCAACCGGCTCACGCGCCTGGCCCACCCCCTGGAGGCGGACGCCCCCACCACCGCCGACGACGACGCCCAGGAGGACCTCGACATGGCGAGCCCCATCCAGACCCTGCTTGAGCGCGCCGACGCCTCCGGCGTGGCCGTCCGCATCCGCGGCGGACTCCTCCAGGTGTCCGCCGCAGACCCCAGCGGCGAGGCCTTGGCCCGGCTGATCCGCGACCGCGCCCCCGAGGTCTACGCCCACTTCGCCCCCGCCACCCACACCGAAAGCGAAAGCATGCCCACGATCATGGAAACCGCCCACATCACCCCGGCCACCCCCGCCCGGGACCTGCTCACCGACGCCCGCCTCGTGTGGGACCTGGTCCGCGACGAAGCCGCCGACCGGGGGGACAAGCCCGGCAGCAACGCCGGGCAGCCCGGCGTGCTGTGGCACGGCGCCATGGGGCAGCAGATCCGCACCCTGTGCCCGGAGTGGGACGACGAGTACGTCCGGCAGATCAGCGTCTTCCTGACCAACGCCGGGCTGTGGAAGTGCCAGGACAAGCAGGCCAAGCCCTCCCCGATCTGGTGGCTGCGCAACGAGTGGCGCGACGTCCCCGCCAGCGAGCGCAGGCCGGTGCCGACCCCGCCCCCCGCCAAGGCCGCCAAGGCCGCCAAGACGACCAGCCCCGCCGCTGCGGCCCCCGCACCGCCCGCCCCGGTCGACGATGCCGAGATCACCCGCGTGATCGAGATCCTCAACGCCGCCCGCGCCGCCACGGCCCGCATCACCGTCCTGGAGGACGACATCGTCGCCAGGACGGTCCGCATCCACGAACTCAGCGACCAGGTGACCGCCCTGGAAGAGGAGGTCACCGACCTGCGCAAGGAAAACGCCGCCCTCGCCGACGAGGCGGCCAAGGTGCCCGCCCTGGAGGCCAAGATCAGCCGCTACGAAGCCGCCGCCGCGATCTTCCGGGGCGACCTTCCCTGACCCGTCACCACCTCGTACGGGCGGCCCTGACCGGGGCCGCCCGTACCGGCATTTCCCCACCGAACCGGAAGGAAGAACTGTGAGCATCCTCAAGGACCTGGAAGGGCTGTGCCCGCCCGGGACTCGCCCGTACCGGTGGGCCCGCGAGATCGTGGCCACCGACCTCCTGGCCCAGGACCGCGACAGGGCTCTCGCCCGCGTGACCGAGCGGCTCGCCGAGCTCCTCGACAACCAGCCCTTCATCACCTACGTCCATGACCTGACCGACGACGACACCGCCGAGGGCGGCGATCTGGAGTGGGCTCTGTGGTCGCTGCAGAGCGGATACACCGCGGTGTACGCCGTAGCCCTGCGCGCGGTCCCCGGCGCCACCGAGCAGATCGTGTACCGGGCCGCGCCGGACGTGCCGAACGGGTGGGTGCCGGAGGGGTGGGAGGGCCGGTGGGTCGACCGGGCGAGCATGAACGGTGAGCCGCTGGTAGTCGTGCCCCCGGTGGACGGATGGGGGTACGGTGTCGGCCGGCCGACCGGCCGGGTCGAGTTCAACGAGGGTGGGCAGGTGGCCGAGGTGTACGAGGTGACCAAGGACGTGATGGTGTGAGCCGTATCTACTTCGCCTCCCCCTCGGGGCAGGCCGAGCTGCTCGGGCCGGAGTACGCGCGGCTCAGCAGGCTGTGCCGGCGCATCGCGGAAGGACTGATGGACCCCAGAGGGGTCGACATCCTCGAACGGCTCCAGGAGATGGTGCCGCCCAGCCACTCCTTGTCCCGGCAGCGCGTCACCGATACCGATCTGGAGCAACTCGACCGGTGGGCGTCGTCCTACCTCACCGCGTTCCACCTCGGTGACGATGGGCTCATGGTGTACGGCAGGCACCCCGGCCAGGCCTACGGGGGGCGGCCGGTGGCGACGTTCGACCTGGCGTTCAACACGGCGCTGCAGGTCGGCTCCGACACAGTGAAGCTCGCCGCCCGCATCTACGGCCAGGCCGAGATCCACGGCTACGTCGAGGGTCCGAACCGGGCGTGGCTGGCCGGTCTCATCGACCGAGGCTTGGCCGAGGGCGTGCTGCGGCGGGGGTTCTCCGTCACCAGCGGGAGCGCCACCTCGTGGCTGGAAACCGGGTGGCGGGAAGTCGCCGAGTTCCTGCGCTCCCGCGACGACGAGCCGGTCGTCATGAACGGCAGCTTGGCCGGCAACTTCTTCCCCTCCGTGGCCACCTCCGGCTGGACGCCGCCGGAGGGCACCGACCCGATCCCGGCCTCCTGGCGCGACTACCCGGCGGCGTGGGAGGAGCTGGGGGAAGACGAGCGCGACAGCTACCGGGAGGAGGAGCGTGAGGAGCTGTTCGACGCCCTGGACGTCGCCGAGCAGTGGCGGGTCGGCATGCAGGAGCTGCGCCGCCTGTCGAAGACGCAGCGGCTGGAGCTGGAGCCGGACGGGTGGGATGACTTCCGGTACGGGCACCGCCTGTCGGTCCTGGATCTGCAGGCCGAGGACTGGCGGATCCGGTTCGAGCGGGCGCTGGACGCACAGGCCGCGCAGGTCGCCTCATGAGCGCGGCCGCCGGAGTCGAGTGGTTCGGGCCGCAAGAGCTGCGCGAGCTCCTGGCCGCGGTCGGGGAGCACCTGGGCGCCGCACGCTGGGAATCCCGGTATGAGTCCGGCGCTGTAACCCTGTACGGCCAGGCGTGGCTCTCCCCGAGGGACTACGAGCGGCTGTCGGCCAGCGAGATACGGCGGGCCCTGTACGACAAGGCCGAGCGGGTACTCGCCACGGTGGAGACATGCGGGTGGCCGCCGGTCGCACAGCCCCATGTGGAAGTCCTGCCCCTGCCCGTGGACGCGCCGATGTGGGGTGCGAGTCGTCCCGGCCTGCGGATGACGTTCTACCTGGCTTCGCGCCGTACGGTGAACCCCCCGGATGAAGGATCGGAGCGCACCCGATGAGCCGCTACGCCTGGTCCACCCGCGAGGAGTGGGCCGCCGCTGCCGAGCATTCGGTGCGGAGTTTCTGCCTGCCGTTGGAGCGCGTCCCGGCCGGGCACGAGCACTATCTCACCGCGGCGGAGCTGGCCGAGATGGACGCGCTGTACGTGGCGCTGTCCACGGCTGTGCGAGCTCCCCTCACCGCGGAGATCCGGCGGCTCAAGGCCCTGCTGCCCGCGCCGATCCCGGCGAAGCCACTTGATCGGGCCCGATGGTACGACGGCCTCACCGTCGAGCAGCAGGCCGCGTGGCAGAGCCTGCGGGACCTGCGGAACGCCCGGCTCGTGATCGGGCGCCGCGCGCAAGGGCAGACCTACCAGCTGATCGGGTGGGCGCGGTTCCCGCTGTCGTTCAGCGTGCTGTCGCCCGAGGTCGCCCCGTTCGTTGCCGACGCCGAGGGCCTGGCCCGCCTCGCCGAGCTGGAGGGAAAGTACACCCGGCTCCGAGAGCAGGCCGCCCAGGACGCGCTCGATGCGGCGATCGCCGAGGCGGTGAGAGTCCGAAATTCTGACGAGGGCTGGGCCGTGGAGGTGGAGCGACGTCGGCAAATCGACGATGGCCCGCTCCTCACCTACCAACGGCCGGCCGATCCCCGCGAACGGGGAGACAGCCGCCCAGCCGATGGTGAACGCTGACCCTGGCGGGCACCGCGGCCCGCCCCGTACCCGCTCTGGAGGATCCTGTGACCGACACTGAGACCGAGACGTACCCGTACCGGGTGGTCGACGGCAGGGGAGACGGCTGGCTGTCGGTGAAGCCGCACACCGAGGAGGACAAGGCGCTCGGCGTGCCCGTCGTCTACCAGGGCAGGCCGGGCCAGCCGAACACGACTCTTGAGGCGCTGACCGCCGAGCGGGGCCCGGTGCGCCCGGTCGTGCTCCCCTCGGACGACGACGACGAGGCGCTCCGCCAGGCGCTGACCGGCGCGGGCAGGAAGGCGGCGGGCACGCTGGCCGCCGCCCTGTACCGGGTCGCTTGCAAGGCCTCGGACGCGGCGGGCAGGCGGGCGCCGGACCTTCTTGTGGCGGGGCGGCCCGGGTCGTGGGAGTCCGCCTCCATGCGGCAACTGACCTGGGAGATCGGATCCGACATCAAGCCCAAGTGGGTCGACGCCGCGGCGTTGGGCGTGCTCGAGGAGATCCTGACCCGGTGGGTCCTGAGCCCCGACTCCTTCGTGGAGGTCGCTGAGAACCTCGCCAGCGTGTTCGGCCCCGTGGTCGACGCCGCCGGCGGGTGGGAGAAGGTCGCTGACCAGTGGCTGGTGGCCGCCGACGCCAAGGCCGGCGGCGCCTTCCGCAACTATCTGGCCAGCTGCGCCGACACGTACGGGCCCAGTTCCTGGTGATCAGGTCCCCCGGCCCGGCCCGGTGTCTGCTGTGCGGGCTCCTGGGCTATGCCACGCCGGTGTCCGGGGATGCGGGCGCGTTCCGGTGCTCGCGGTGCGAGGGGATCACCTACACGTGGGTGGACCCGCTGCGGAGGCGGGCGCCGCGCGACCTGGTGTGGGATCCGGGCATCACCTACCGGTGCCCGTTCTGCGGGGAGGAGGGCCACTTCGCCGCGGCTCACCCGTTCGCCTCGTCCGCTCCGGTGATGGAGGCCCCGCCGCGCGGGCACACGGTTGTGGTCCTCGATGAGCGGACGGGGCTGCAGGCCGACTTCTGCCCGGTCAACAACCCCGCCTCGGCCCGGTACGTGCCGCCGCCGCCCGCGTTTGAGTAGTTCAATTGGGTGCCGCCGCGGTGTATCAAACTGCGGTCAGGCCCGGCGGGTGAGGAGCCAGGCGGTCACGGTGGTCTCGTGCCACTTGGGCTTGCGGCTGTTCTTCCCGGCGTCGGGCTGCGGGGCTTGCTCGCGTGCGACGTAGCCGGTGAAGGTGGTGGTGGCGATCCTCGCCCGGTCGGCGACTTCCTGGGTGTCGAGCATGTGGTCGCCGAGGTCGATGTTCTGCTCGGCGAGGGCGGCGAGGATCTCGGCCCGGTTGTCGAGGAAGTTCGTCGCGTAGTCGCGCAGGTCGCCGACCTGGCCTAAGAGCTCCATCGTCGCGGCGGTCACGTGGCGTCTGCGCTGGTCCTCGCGCAGGTTGTAGGAGGGGGTGCTGCGCGTCGACCACGCGCCGTCCAGGCTGAGGCGCAGCGCCGCGGCGGCGATGGTCTCGTCGGTGTCCCACTCCAGGTGCCCGCTGGCCGCGCCGATGGCCAGCAGCATCATGACGGTCGGGGCGGCTTCGTGGGCGCCGGCGATGAGCTTCCCGTAGCGGTCGCCGTCGCCGAGGCTCGGGTAGATCGCGGCGACGACGTCCCAGATGTTCGCCCCCCACTTCAGGCCCTCGTCGTTGGTGGGGCTGCTGGCGCGCAGCAGGGAGGTCTGGAGCTCGATGTAGCCGTGCTGGTCGGCCAGGTGGCCGTGGTATTCGACGGGGCCGATGCGGCGCCAGGTGAGGATCTCGTCGCCGTCCTCGGTGGTGTCTTGGGCGGTGATGGCGTAGATCGTCACGGAGCTGGTGGCGTGGGCGGCGAGGTCGGCGAGGATCGCGGCCGCGGTGTGCTTGTGCCGGGCGAGGAGGCGGTCGTGGTCGCGGCGGGCCTGGTGGTGGGCGGCGATGAGTGGGTGGCGCGGGTGGCTGATCTTGGTGGGCTGGGAGGTCATGCCAGCACCGTACAGTGCTACCGCTGTAGAGCACAGTGGTAGCACTGTAAAAACTCGGCAGCTGCAAGATCAGCCATCCGGATCCATCCGGATGGATCCGGAGTCGTCCCACCTTCCCCCGAGCACTCCGGATCCATCCGGATCTATCCGTAGCCGTCCCATCTCCTCCGGAGCGCTCCGGAGCCGTCCCAGGGCAGGCCTCGGCGCCGGGGTCAGACGGCTTCCTCGCACACCGCGAACGGCTTCTCGCACACGCCGCACAGGACCGGCCCGTCGTCGATGACCTTCGGGGTGAGCTGGAGCTTGCGCGGCGGGATGCACCCGCACTCGACGCCGTAGCGCTGGCCGCTGCGGTGGGGCTTCTGAGGCGGCTTCGGCGGCGTGACCTCGCCGAGCTCGACGGCCCCCACGACCTCTCCCCCGCCCTCGTCGCCGTCGCCTCCCGAGACGGTCCCCAAGGTGCCGTCACGCTTGCCGCTCGCGATCTCGGCGATCACGATGTCGATATCCGGGAGATGGGCGACCGCCGCGGCGGCGTCCAGGGCGGCGATGGTATCGGCGTAGACCATGGCGGTGCCGTCGCCGAGCCTGCAGTTGGAGTACCCCCGATCCTTGGTCGGCTCGGCTGGCGCTGTCAGGCCGAGCTCGACGGCCAGGTTGCGGAACCTGCCGTTGTGGTAGCGCTTGCCGGACCGGCTGGTGTCCTTGATCTTCCGGACGGCGGCGAGGGCGTGGGCGGCCTCGTGCAGCATCGTCTCGAGTGTCCGGCGGCCGCCGTGGTGGAGGAGTTCGCCGGCCAGGAACAGCTCGGGGACGCGGCCGGAGCCGTCCGTGAGGGTCCAGCGCTCCGCCCAGTGGTATCCCCACACGTCGCCGCCTCGCTGCGCGGACGGGCCGGTGATCATCACGACGTCGGGCACCTCGGAGTGCTTGTTCTGGATGTCGGCCCATGCCGCCTCCAGTGCGGTGATGATCCGTGATCCGACGTCCGGCATGCTGACCCCTCTCATTATTGGCATGTACATGCCAACACTATCGGGGCGAACGGCGCCGGAGAACAAAGAACCGGCTGACCCGCGCTCCCCACGGAACGCGAATCAGCCGGTCCTTCGGGGCTGTAGCAAGTCAGCCCAGGCCGTAGCAGGTCGGCCGCGCGCCCCTCATGGCGCTCATAGGTGACGCCCATCGGCCCCGCGAGGTTCACAGCCCACTCCACCCGATACGGATCTCTCCACCAGTTGGCATGTACACGCCAACATCATCGGGGTGAGCGGCGCCCGCGCCGGAGACCGCGAGATGCCGGCAAGACGGTAACCCGCCGATGGTCTACTGTGCGATCCGCGCTTCCACGCTGGGCATGCGTGCGTCGGCGAGGCACCCGGGCACGGGCACGCCTGCTGACCGCTGACGGGAGTCCCGGGAACTTCCGGAGGGTGAGGGTTCGTAGTCCCTCGGGCGCTCCACAACGCGCGCCGCGCGGCGCGCGTTGTGGAGTACGACGTGCGCCGCGTACGCGGGCCAGGCCGCCGGGATCGGCGGCGTCCCAGGGGCAGAGAACAGCTGAAATCGTCGCCGCCGCCGGGTACTATCCGGGGTGGGAGTCTCACGCCTTCCTGCCTTCTCGCTGGAGCCAGCGCGCCTACGCCGCGCCCGGTGACGAGGACAAGTCTTCTCAGAAGTCCGCGTGTGTTCCCCGCTGAGCCATGGTCATGTCGTTGACGATCCTGCGCGGGGGTGCGTAGGGCCTTCGCCACAAAGGACATCACCATGACCGGCAACAAGAAGCTCTATGACGCCGCCAAGGCGCTCGCCGCGGCAGAGGGCATCCCTTTCACCCGGGCCCGTACCCGCATCCTGGCCGACCTGGCGGCGGCGAAGCAGAGCGGCCACCAGCAGAGCGGCCACCAGCATCCCGCTTCGGATCTCGGCTTTCTGGCCGATGCGCCGTACGAGCAGGCGGACCTGGAGCTCGCCGCCGCCCTGGTGGGCGCGTGCCGCGCCGGCTGCTCGTCGTGCCAGGCCACCCTCATCCCGAAGGTGCTCGCCGGCAACCGCGCCACGGTCGGCGCCCTGGCCACCATCTCCGCCCTGATGCCCGCCCCCATGGGCCTCAGCAGCGCCGTCCCCCGGCCGGTCCGGGAGTGGAACCCGCTCGCCCGCCAGGCGCTCGAGGACGACAACGGCGCCGCGGCCCTCGCCGCCCTGGAGGCCATGACGCCCGACGACCTCGACACCATCCTGGACTTCACCCTCAACATGTGGGCCTTCAGCGGCGCCAGCATCAAGCCGGTCGTGCTCGACCTGGACGACCCGGACGTCGAGGACGAGCTGGGGCCGGTGTACACGCTGCTGCCCGGCATAGAACAGACTCCGCACGGGCCGCTGCCGCTCCTGCTCCTGGAGCCGGAGACCAATCCCGCCGGCGCCGAGGACCTGAGTACCCGCTGCGCCTGGCCGCGCTGGGACGCTCCCCCGGTGCCCGGCTCAGATCCCGTCTTCCCCGACCCCGACCCCCGGTGGCGGGTCCGGTTGAACATCGGAGGTCGGGCCGTCGAGGAGATAGCCCGTGTGGATGACGAGGGGTTCGACGACATCACCGTGTGGAGGGCGCCCGAGCCCCTGGTGCGGATGCCCGACGAGTGGTGGGACCTCGTGGATCGCGTTCAGCATGTGCTGCTGTGCGGGCCGGTCTTCGCACACGGGCGTGCTTCTGCGGCCGAGGCGCTGGCGGCAGCCGCCGCTACTAGCACCGGCGTGATGGCCGTGCTCGCCACGACGAGCTTCTGGTGACCACCGAACAGGCGCCCGCTGTGGCTCGGCGCCGGACCACCGCCCACAGCGCCACCCAGCTCCGCCTCGCGCTGGGATGGACCGAGGACCAGCTGAACCGGGCCCGCGCCGCCGCCCTCATCCCCGACCCTGACCTGAAGACACCGCGGTGGTCTGGCCCGGTCGTGGACGACCTCGTGGCCCGACGCGCCGACCTCCTGGAGCAACTCCCCGACGACCTGTCCGACTCGCAGTTCATGACGTTGCTCGGGGTGGGGTACGGGGACTGGCGGCGTGGCCGCGACGCCGGGCTCATCCCCGACCCCGACCGGCACCCGTACCCGTATTGGACGCGCGCCCTGGCCGAGGAGGTGGCTGGCCGTTCCCAGGAGATCCGCCAGGCGATCCCGCCGCCGCCGATGGGAGCTCGGCGCTGCGCCGAGCTGCTGGGGGAGCTGACCGGCCTGGAGGTCACCTACGACGACATCACCGACCTGGCCAAGCGTGGCCTGGTCACGGCGGTCGGCGAGTACAAGGGGTGGGCCTTGTACGATGTCGCCGAGCTGCGCACCGTTGCGACCGACCCCGAGCGGCTGGCCGTGCTCACCGAGGTGATCGGCGCCCGTACGGCGTGGCTGGCCGACTCCATCCTCCCCGCCGACGCCGCCGCCTGGCTGCGCTGGCAGGAGGACGACCTGGCCCGGGTGGCCGACGAGCGTGACATCGAGCTGGGCCGGTTCGGCCGCTACAGCCGAGCCGACATCGCCCTGTTGTCGGGGGATGAGGAGTTCGTCGAGCAGGTCCGCCGCGAGCGTCTGCTCGGCCCGAACGAGTCGGCCGTCCATTTGGAGATGAGACGGACCGATTTCGACTACATCGTGGCCGCCGGGTGGGTGGAGCCCAGCCTGTACGTCACCCGCGAGGTGGGCAGGCGCAGCACCGTGGAGGTTCCGCTATATGCCGTGGGCGACCTGGAGGACGTCTTGGCCGAGGTGCCCGGTGTGGACTGGGAGGCGGTCCGGGCGGCTAAGCCCGGGGAGCCGTCGCCGCTGCGTGAGCACACCCGGTTGCCGGCCACCCGCGCGGCGGCGATCCGCGCCTTCTGCGGCGACCTCGGCCACACCTACTCAGTGGAGGTGTGGCCCTCTTGGCGACGGCTGCGCCAGCGGTGGACCGTCGACTGGGAGCAGCGCGCGGACGGTCACCCCACCGAAGAGGAGGTCGCCGCCGCGCTCGCCAAGCACCGCGGTGCCGGCCCGTACGCAGAGGAGATCATCCTGTCCACCGCAGTGGGGGAAGTGGTCCGCTGGGCCCGGACCTGCCAGCAGCCCGGCGAGGCGGTGATCCTCGACACCGAGACCACCAGCTTGGACGGCGTTATCGTCGAGATCGCCATTGTGGACGCGTTCGACGGCAGAGTCTTGGTGAACGCCTTGGTTAACCCGGGCGGGGTGCCTGTGGAGGCTGGGGCGCGCGCTGTGCATGGCATCACCGATGCGGCGCTGGCGGGTGCGCCGTCGTGGGAGCAGGTGCTGCCCGACGTCCTGGCGGCTGTCGGGACACGCCGGATTTTGGCCTACAACGCGTCCTTCGATGAAAAGGCGGTGCGGGCCACTCACGCCCACGCCGGGCTGGATCCCGCGGTCCTGCCCGCCGCCGGCCGGTGGGAGTGCCTGATGGAGGCGCGCTCCACCTGGGCCCGCGTCAGCCGATGGTTCCCGCTGAACGGTGGCCACCGCGCGCTCGGCGACGCCCAAGCGGCGCACAAGGTGCTGATGAGCATCGGCACGCCCTGCTCATGACGAGGTCCGGCCGGGAGACGACCGCTCTCGTCTCCCGGCCGGACCGGTCGCGGCCGGTGTTGGCTACGCCTTCACCATCCGGCGGGCGTACGGCCGCGTCTGGCCCCGCGAGCGTCCCCCTCCGACGCCCGCGGGGTGGTCGGTGTGGGGCTCAGTGGTCGCGGCCCAGCAGCATGTGAGGGTAGCCGCGGGTGACGAGCTCGCCTCGGGGTCGGCGACGGGGCTCTCGTACTCGTCGGCGTGGGTCTTGGCCACGGCGTCGACGGGGTGCCACAGCTTGAAATTGACGGACGAGCCGCCGTTGGACTTGCGGACGCGCAGCCACTCGGAGACGACCTCCTGGTCCAGAAAGTCGCGGTGGGGCGCGTTGTAGTAGGTGTCCACCTGGTGGCTGATCGGGCCCGGCTTGGCGTCCAGCGCCATGAGGGCGTCTTGGAGGGCGGTGAGGGCGGCGGGGTCCTCGATCTGGTACTTGCGTTCGACCTCGATGTGCTTCACTGGTGTCCTTCCTGAACGGGTCCGCTGGTCGTGGGCAGGGTAGGCGGTATCGGCCAGGTGCCAGGCCGAAACCGGGGAAGGGAGTCGACGACCCGCGCGGCCTCCTCGGTGACGTTGCGCAGCAGGGTCACCTCGTCGCTGGTGAGCGGGGCGCCCAGGCAGGTGAGGTTCATGCTGATCTGCGCCGCGTCGCGGAACCCGACCAGGACGGGCGCCTGCGGGGCGTGCTGCAGGGCGTAGCGCAGCGCGACCCGCACCAGGTCGGCGCGGTCAAAGCTGAAGAACGCGGCGACATCGGCCAGCGCCTCGTGGACGGCGCGGATGACGGCCGGCTGGAACTGCGGGTCGATGCTGCGGTGGTCGCTGCTGGAGACGTTGCGGATCAGGTCGGGGGTGTGGGAGCCGGTGAGGAGTCCTTGGGCGAGCGGCTGCTTGATGATCACTTCGACGTCGTGGGCCGCCGCGAACTCGAAGACGTCGGTCTCCCCGCTGTGGTATCGGCGGGAGAGCAGGTTGTGGCGAACGGCCAAGACCTTCGGGCGCAGCGTGAAGAACAGGTGCAGGAACCGGCGGGCCTGGCCGGCGCGGCCGGAAAGCTCGGAGCTGACCGTCCACTCCTCGGCCCATTCCTGGGCCCACGCGTGCGGGGCGCGCATCCCGACCGCGCCGATGAGGCCTTCTTCCTGGAAGGCGCGCATCTGCTCGGCCGCCGCCCCCAGGTAGCGGTCCCCGGGCCCGAAGTCGGCCGAGTGCAGGAAGTACACATCCAGCCGGTCCAGGCCGAGGTTGGTCAGGGTCGTCTCCAGCTGGTGACGCATCTGCATGGGGGCGTACGGGTGGGCGGCGGTGCCGGCGAAGTAGCCGACTTTGCTGGAGATCACCACGTCCTTGCGGGGCAGCTGCGTCAAGAGGCGCTTGAGGAGGCGCCCGAGGAGCCGTTCGGAGGCGCCGAGGCCGTAGACGTCGGCGGTGTCGAAGAAGTTCACGCCGAGCTCGGCCGCGGCCTCCAGAGCGGCGTAGGCCTTGTCGGGGTCGACGCCGTCCCAGCCGATGGGGACGCCGCGGTTGGTGGCCGATCCGCCGATGGTCCAGCAGCCGGCACCGATCGCCGAGACGGTGCGGCCGGCGAGGCGGCGGGGCTCGAAGGTCAGGAGAGAAGAAGGAGTCACGGTGCCTTTCCAGATCGAGAGGGGTCAGGTGCCGCAGGGGTGCCTGCGTTGATGAGATGCCACGGCCGGGAGGCGGCGGCCCACTGGTCGTACTGGTGGGTCAGAGCGGCGGCCTGGGCGGTGGGGAGGGCGGCGCACACCTCGGCCACCGTGGTGGTCATGCGCTGCCGGAGCCGGCCGAGCGTGCCCTCGCAGAGGCCTTCGCAGATGCGATCCAGCGTCGTGAGGGAGACGACGTCGTAGCCGCCGTCCAGGACGGCCAGCATCCCGTCGAGCAGGTCGGCCGCCGCCTCTTTGAGGACGTCGCGGGCTTGGCGGACCGTGTCGCGGGCGGCCCCGTCCAGGACCTGCTCCAGCTCCTCGAGGGTGTGGTCGAGGGGGAAGTTGCGACTCACCCACCGCTGGGCCCATTCGGTGAGGATCCCGATCCGCGCGTCGGCGTAGGTGTCAGGCATCGTCGTCTCCTGGCATTCCCGGTCGTCGGGGTGCGCCGCGTCCTTCGTGTGGCGGGGATTTTCCTGGGGGCCGCGCCCCGGTGTCCTGCCCTTCATCACCTGCGCTCCACTCACTCGCTTGGCGTCTGAAAGTCCGGGACGCGGCTCTCCCATCTGGCAGAACCCCCCGGCCCTGGGATGGGGGCCGGTTACGACGGGGACCTGCCAGAGCCGAACAGCCGGGAGCCCGCAGGGGCATGCGGGCTCCCGGCGCCCCTTGAAACCAGATGACCTCTGGTGTTCCCTTCAAGGGGCCTTTTCGGGTGGTCACATGAGGGAGGCCAGCCAGTCGCGGCCCACGAGGGCGGCGCGCGTATTGGCTTCTCGGTTGCCCGGCGGGCCGAACCGGGCCTTGTGGATGCGCCGCAGCGTCCACAGGGCGGCCAGCGCGGCAACAGGGCCTCGGGGGGCGTCTCGCCAGGCGGGTACCGCCTGCAGCAGCGCTGTGGCCTGCGAGGCGGAGTGGCCGGCCATGATGAGGCGGGGGCACAGCATCGCCGCGTCGAGCCAGGCCGCGCCGCGCGCCGCGAGCATCCAGCTGGTGACGTAGGCCCGGTTCTTCTCGTTGCGTTTGCGGCCCTTGACGATCCGCAGGTTGCGGCTGCTGAGGTTGTAGTGCAGCAGCGTGTCCCCGTCCAGCGCCTGGGGGGTGAACCCGTCCAGTGCCGTCTTGAAAAGCGTCCGGTACTTCGGGTCCTGGATCGGCCCGCTGAGCACCTCCTCGGCCTGAGACATGATCAGGGGGAAGTTCTCGGCGATACCCGGCGCTTCTTCCCGTGCGGGGCAGGGGGTGAGCATCTGGTTGAGGGTGGCCACCGCTTCGGTGACGAGCGGGATGTCCGGTGAGCCGGGGGTGAGGTCTGCGGATCGGCCGCTGAGTTGTTCGTGGATGAGCAGCAGCCAGCTTTCGGCGTCGGCCGACCACAGCATCTTCGCCACCGGTAGGTCCGGCGGGAGGCTGGCGAACACCGTGCCCGCCCACCGCGCCCGTCCGTACCGGGGCGCGTCGGGGTCGTTGTCCAGGAGCGCCGTGAAGAACACGCTGTCGTGCTCGGTGTGCAGGCGGACCGCGACGCCCCGGCCGGGGTCTCTGCCCACGGACTCGGCTTTGAGAATCGGGCCGATCCGCTGCTCGACGGCTTCTCGCACCGTTGGGGGCAGGTCTTCCCACTGTGGTCTCACACGGTCCTCCAACGAGTTCGGTGGTGAAGGGGTGGTTCACGGGCGGGCCCGCTCGGTTCCCGTGACGGGCCCGCCCGCTTCGTGTGCCTCCCTCGCCCGGATCGGCCGAAGGCGCACGAGTGGGACAGCGCGGCGACCCGGGCATGCCCTGCGCGGGTCGCCGCACTGCGTTCAGGGGGTCTGCAGCTGCTCGTCCGTCAGCCTGCGGCGCACGGCGAGCTGATCGGCGATCTGGCCGGCGGCGGCGTCTATCTCGGCCTCGGTGTCGGCGGGCGCCTCGAACTTCGCGCTGCCCGCGTCTCGTTTCCGCCAGCAGTAGGACAGGCCTTCCACGCTGGCCTTGGGCTGGACATCTATCTCGTCGACGTACAGCACGGGCTCCCCTCCGTGGTAACTCACCGTGGGGTAGAGCCTTCGGGTGTGCAGGCGGTCGCGCAGGCGGTTGAGGGCGTGGCTGGCGTCGACCAGGTTCAGTTTCCGGTCTGCCGGCGCCGTGCGGTGGGTCGGGGGCGTCGTGCGGTAGGTCGTCACCAGAGATAGCCCTTTCTGCACAAGAAAGACAAGGAAGACAAGAAGCCGAAAAGGCGCATAAGCCATCAGGCGGGCATAAGAGGCGCGTTCGGTATTGCCTTAGGTGCCATAGTGGAGGGACGCCCATCGCCCATCTAGAGCCCTGTATTGGCTGATCGCATTAGCCAAAATGGCCAATACAGCTGGGAGGCCGCCATGCCCCGTCGCCCGGACCCGGTTGACCCCACAACGTCCCCCGCTGCCCTTTTCGGCGCAGCCTTACGGCAGTGGAGAAACACCTTTGGGGGGTCCCTGCCGAGCGTCGCGGAGGAAATCAACAGCGATTTCTCGGTACTCGGCCGGTGGGAACGCGGCGAGCGCCTTCCTCCGATCGAAGCCGTGGAACGCCTTGACCGGCTTTATCGCGCTGGCGGCTTCCTGACCTCTCTGCATGGGCTCGTCTACGCTGCCAAAACCAGGTCGGTGCCGCTGGCAGGAACCTCCGCCGTGCCTGATCCTGTCGTCATGGACTCAGCACGAAGACGTCTACTTCTGGGGGCCGCGACGGCAGGCGTGTCAGCTGCTCTACTCCCAGGTCTGGAGCAGCTACGCACCATCGTGGACGACCGGCTCGGCGGTCCTGACCTGGACGCCTGGGAAGACATCGCGTGGGAGCACGCCCACAGCATCACCCTCCGGCCCCTGGCCCAGGTGATCGGCGACCTGTCGGTCGACCTCCTGAACCTGCACCAAGTCCTGGCCTCGGTGCCTAGCCGCGAAGCAGCCAGCTGGGCGCGGGTCAACGCCCGGCTGACGTTCCTGCTGGCCCTGGTTCTCGGAATCGCCGGACACGCTCGCGAGTCACGGGACTGGTGGACATCTGCTCGCCGGGCAGCTGCTCAGACCGGCGACGACGAGTTCGTCGCCGCGGCTTACGCCTACGAGGCTGTGCAGGCGCTCTACGAAGGCCGGCCTTTGGCGTTGGTGGTGTCGCGCGCAGATAAGGCTCTCGCTCTCACCGTTGACCGGCCGGGCCGTGCCGCAGCCGAGGCGTTCGGTGCCCGTGCTCACGCACTCGCGCTCATGGGAGATCACGCAGGGGCGCGTGCCAGCGTGGACCAGCAGGCTGACGTGTTCGCCACGCTCCACGAGTCCGTCACCGGCGATGAGACCCTGGAGGGCTGGGCGGAGCTCCGGCTGCTGCACACCCGCTCTCTGGTCCTGACCCTGACCGGGGACTCCGCAGCAGCGTCCGCGCAGCAGGAGGCACTTCGCTCCTACCCGCCCAACCACAAGCGGCAAATCGCGCAGATTCGTCTCCACCAGGCAACATCGGCAGTCCTGGACGGAGACGTCATCGAAGGGCTGAACCATGCCGCCGCGATCGTGGGGAGCATCGCCCCGGAGGACATGTCACCATTTGTGCTGCACGTCGCTCGCGGTGTGGCCAACGCCGCCCCGCCAGACCATAAGGCGCAACCCGCCATATCCGCGTATCGAGAGCGGCTTTCCCTGACAGCAGCAAAAGAGGACTCGTGACCGATATCGAATACCAGTACTTGACTGGCAAGGACGCAGCTGTGGTACTCGCCGAGGAGTACGTGAGCCTGTACCGGGAGAATTACGCCGAACCGCCGTATTTGTCCGGGCCGCTCTACAGCCGCGAGAGGTTTCTTGAGCGCACGGGCCAGCAGGTGACGAGCGACAGTTTCACCCTGGTGTCGGCGCGATCCGGGGCAAAGCTCGTGGGCTTCAGCTTCGGCTTCGCGTTCGCGGCGGGCCGGTGGTGGGGCGGAGAAGCCACCGTCCCCGCCCCGGAAGTCGTGGCCGCGCCGAAGTTCGCGGTGATCGAGCTGGACGTCCACCAGGACTACCGGCGGCGCGGTATCGGCCGGCAGCTCCTGGAGACGCTGCTCGCCCAGCAGCCCGCGCCCTACGCGACGCTGCTGGCCGATCCCGACGCTCCCGCGCACGCCATGTACCAGCGGTGGGGATGGCAGTTGGTAGGCCCCGTACGGCCCGCTCCCGACGCCCGAGCTTCCGACGCCATGGTGATAGCCCTCGGTTGAGAACCCTCATGCCCCCGCGCCCTGCACGGCCTCGTCCCGCCCTCACCGTCCCCGCAGGCACTCCCCGCGAGGAGATCGAGCGCCTGGGCGTGCTGCACTCCCTGGCCGCGCTCGGCGAGGGCATCTGCCCGGCATGCGGAGAAGACCTCCGCCCGGCGGTCGGCGACTCGCAGCAGACCCCCGGCGCCGGGCGGCTGCGGCTGTACTGCCGCTCCTGCCCGTGCTACTGGCAGGCCGACCACGAAGCCCAGGAAGTGACGTGGGAGGCCCTGGGCTCCTAATGGGGGCTTGGACACGCGGAGTCGTTTTCCCCTCGCTGCTCGCAATCTGATTCTGATTGCGCTACGTTGTCGATCACTAGTGACAGGAGGAGCAGGAGATGGCGCAGCCACACAAGGGCGACCGGTCCGTCACGACGTTCCGCACAGCCGAAGATCTGAAGACCCGCATGGTGGCTCAGTCCAAAGCCACTGGCTCTGCTGACATGACTGCCTACCTGGACCGTCTGATGTCCGCGCTGCACCCTGACCCGAAGCGCCACCCCGAGGCGGCCGAAGCCGCCGGGTCGGTGGTAGCCGCGCTGCTGGCCGCTGCCCGCGACATGGAGACCAAGGACCTGCTGGCTGCCCGCGACCAGCTCACCCTGTCACTGTCCGACGATGACCACGCGGCGGCGTAGCCGCTCGTAAGGAGACTCAAGACCAGCCGGGGACGGCGCACAACTTCATACGACCAAAGGAAAAGGCCCCCGCGCCAAATGCTTGCCGGCTACCGGCGCGAGGACCTTCTTAGGTAGACATCCGGTCCGGCTCGTGTCGGCCGAGGCTTTTTCGTGCCGTGCCGGTGTCCAGAGGTCTGGGGACCATGGTAGACGATGGATTCCCGGGCGGGAAAGTCATGCCCGAAATCGGCGTGTCCCACCTTGCCCGGCTTACGACCGGACCCTCCGTCGTCGCGTCGACGTCGGCGGGGATGTACGACCGTCTCGACCCGGACACGGTGATCCCTGATCACCTGTCGCGGGCGCCGTCGCGGGCGTTTTGGCTGCGCGTCGTCGAGGAGCTCGACGACGCCGGTTCCCGGCGCGCGGACTGGTGGGCCCGCACCAGGGCGGTGGTGTGGCAGGTGGCCACGCGTACCGGCGCCGACCGGGTGACGTCCCCGCGCCTGGGCGCGACCTGGGCCGTGCTCGCCGAGACGTCCGGGGTATCTCGGTCCACGCTCGCCGATCGGCTGCGGTGGCTGCAGGCGCGCGGCCTCCTGGTCGTGCTCACCCCCGGCTCCACGGTGCGCTACCGGCGCGGCACCGCCTCCGGCCTGATCGACGACGGGCTCGGCAATCTCGCCGCCGAGTACATCCTGACGGTGCCCCTCGAGGCCTTCGCCGCCCTGGACGACGCCGACATCGCCGAGCTGTTCCCCATCGAGGAGGCCCCCCCTGCCGATGACTGGCGGGACGTGCCCTGGCCTGCGGAAACGCTGCCTGTGGATCTAACTCGGACCCCCACAAGCCTCTCCGGGGTTGCTCTGAGCGAAGAAAGTGACGCCTCCCCGGGCGCGGGCGCGCGTCGTACGCCCGCGATACCACGCCCGCAGTGGTCGGCCACCGCAACGCCCGGCACCAAAAAGGAAATGTTGCTCGCGTGCGAGCGGCTGCGGGCCGAGGACCCGATGCTGCGCAAGCTGTCGGCGCTGCGGCTCCGCTCGCTGCTGCGGCGCTTGTTCGGCGCCGGGGCGACGATCCGCGACGTGTGGCACGTCCTGAACCACCAGCCGGACGGGCGGGCCTGGACGGTCTCCCGCGACCTGTACTCGGTGCCCGGGTGGGTGCGGTGGAGGGTCCGAGCGTGGCTCGACAACGACGGCGCCCTGAAAGCGACGCTGCCGTCGTTGCGCAGCGCGGCCTGCGCCGCCGCACAGCTCGCTGAGCAGAAAGCCCGGCGTGCCGACTTCGCGGCCCGGTCCGCGAAGAGTCTGGGTGGCCCCATCCCGGCACAGCCCCGTCTGTCTCGGGCCGAGGCACTGGCACCGCTCACCCAGTCCGGGTCGATCACATCGGCAACCAACGACTACCTGGCAGCTCGGGCCACGATGGAGGCTCGTCTGGCGGAACGGAGAACCTGTGCCTGAGAATCCCCCTCCTCGGTTCAACAACGTCAGCGACGCCGCAGCTTGGGCGCGGTACCTGCTGGTAGCCAACTCGCCCAGGGCCGAGAAGATGATCCGGCACCGGCAGGCCGAAGCGCAGCGCAGAGCAGTCGGCCGCGATGCCGACCCTCTGCGGTGGCAGAAAGCCGACGCCGCGGCGCAGGCCTCCATCGAGAGCCAGCGGTTGTTGTCGGAAAGCGGAGTGCCGCCGGTTGAGGAAACCGTTGACGACGCTGAGCAGCAACGGCGCCTGTCGTTGGCGCGAGCTCGTACCCGTGCCCGGATGGAGCGAGCCAACCGCACCAGCGAGCCCGAATAGGGGTGTGCGACGTGCCGCCCTTTATGACGTAGATCACAGCAACTCCCAGTGCTGGGCGATGCTGGCAGCAACTGGTAGTTGGAATGCGCGGGCCCCGGGCCCCGCCAGTACGGCGGGAGCTCCCGGGGCCCACTTCCGGACGTCACCGCAGTGCGCCGGCAAGCACTCCCCTGGCCCCGTTGTATCCGCGGGTGGCCTTGAGCTACGCGAGTCGGCCAGACTCGCCAGGGGGCGTTCGCAGGAACGCGGGACGTCGGGCGGCCGGCCCAGCTGCCCCGCACCCACCGTCAGGGTGACCGGACTCGAACCGGCGACCTCCGGGCCCCACGGCCCGGCGCGCTAAGCCACGCTGCGCTACACCCCTTGGGAGCGCCCGTCTCTCCCCGGTTCGACGTTCCAGGCCTTCACGGCGCGGGTGACGTCCCCCGCGCTGCCAGGGTCCTGCTATCAGGCGATCTCATGCTAGCCGCTCCGGTCACCTGAGGCCTGGGGGGAAATTCGCGAGGGGAACGCCCGCCCGATAGGTCTGCAGGAGCCGCTCGTTGCGCTCGTTGAGGCGCTGCTCGGCCTCGGCGACCGTAGGGGTCCCGTACACGACGCTGCGGAGGATCCGCTCGCGCTGCTCGGGGGCGATCTCCTCGTCTTCGAGGATCACCTCCAGGCGGGTCATCAGGTCGCGGATCTGGTTGAGCTGCTGGAAGTACACGGGCTCGCGTCCGTACATCTCCGCCGCGCCGGTACGCCGCAGGTAGCTCTCCCATATCTGCCTAGCGCTCACGCCTGTCTCCCTCGGGGTGGTTGCCGGCTCGTCGGATCCCTATCGGACCACATCGCCGGGCCGCCGGGGAACCGCAGCGTCGGGCAGGCGCCCGGGCGGCGCTGGCGAGGCTCTGACCTGGGGATGCGACGTTAACTCTCCTTTGTGCTTGTCTCCGCCTCGGCTTCGTACCGCGCGGGCGGGCCCCGGGGATCCCGGGACGACGGCACGCGCAGAAAAAGCCACCCCCGTAGGCGTGCAAAGGATTGGAAATCGGTAAGCGTGCTATACCATAAGAAGTGCTTCGGTGAGGGACTGCGATCTCGCCGGCCGGTTTCCCGCCCCCAGGAAGGCCACTCCCATGACCCTCTTCAACCAGCAGCTCGGCCCCATCACGGCGAGCGCTCAGGAGTTTTTCGACCTCACCGTCGCCGAGCGGCTGATCGCCGCGGTGTGGACCCTGAAGCAGGAGGCCGGGCACGACTGCCCCGGCTGGAGGTTCGACGCGCGCGACCCGCGCATCATCTGCTCCTGCGGCACCCCCCTGTACGAGGTCACCGCCCCGGTGCTCGCCTCGTAGGCCCGTGAGCCGCGAACCGTGCTGGCTCAGCGACTGCTCCAGACCCCACCACGCGCGGGGCCTGTGCAGCCCCTGCTACCGCCGGTTCGCGGCCAACGGCATCCCGTTCCCCCGCCCCTCCCGGGCGGCCCCCGCCGCGGCCGCGCCGCCGAAGCGCTCCGGAGCGGCCGACCGCTACCGCCGGTTCCTGGAACTGGACGGCCTCGGCTGGAGCGCCCGACGCATCGCCACCGAGATGAACCTCTCGACCCGCACCATCAAGCGCTACCGGGCCGGAGCCCGCCAGAGCACCCCACCCAAGGAGGTGACAGTGACCGCGAAGCAGGACCCGATCCCCGGACTCGGCCTCGACCTGGCCGACGCCCGCCACCGCGACAACCTCGCCCGCCACCTGCTCAAAGTCGCCCTGCACCTGGCGTGCATGGTCCGCGACGAGGAGCCCGCCGCCGTCGCCGCCTACCTCTCCGAACTCCCCCAGGTCGAGCGCGACCACCTGCCGATCATCCTCGCCGCCCTGGTCGACGTCGACCGGACCGAGGAGGAGCTCCTGGCGTGGATCACCTGGGACGCCCACGGCCGCGCCCTGCCCGGAGCGCCGGCCACCCCGGCGCCGCCGACCGCCGAGCACGCCCGGCCCCGGCCGCTGCGCCCGATGAAGCCCGTCGAGGCCTGCCCCAGCCTGGCCGCCGCCAAGCGGCACCGCGAGCAGGGCGAGCCGCTGTGCGACGGCTGCCGCGAGACCGAGACCGCCTACAACCGCGCCTACGAGCGCAACCACCGCAAGCCCCGAAAGCCCCGCAAGAAGCAGCGCGCCCGCACCACGCGGGCCCGCACCACGTAGTCCCATCCCGATCTACCAGGAGACACACCGCATGAACCGCTCGTTCCTCGTCCGTATCGCCCTCGTCGGCGTGATGGTCCTCGGCCTCCTGGTGGCGTGCGCCGCCACCGAGGAGCAGCCCGCGTGCGCCGCGACCGCCGCCGGTCCCGGCCCCGGCGGACCTGGCCCCGGCTCCAGCTCCAACTCCGGCGGCAACCGCAGCACCAGCGGCGGCGGCGGTAGCACCGGCGGCGGCGGAGGTAAGCCGGCCCTCGTCACCTCCGTCCAGAAGCCCGCCAACAACGCCCCGCCCAAGACGACGTATCAGTCCAACCAGCAGGTGGCTCCGCCCAAGACCATCATCCAGCGCGACACGACCGGGCAGCGCAGCACCGCCCGGGAGCCGCGCCGCGTCTATCCGCCGCAGCCGACCCCCGCGTATCGCGGTGACCTGCGCTACTACGCTGGGTGGCCCGGCTACTACGTGGTCGGCACCTGGCCGATCGGCTATGCCGAGCACTACGGCTGCACGGTGACCGGCATCGAGTCTGCCCCCTTCACCCCGGACTTTCCTTAATCGTAAGGAAGGTATACCTTTGGTTGCGTGAGCGAGGGGGAGCGATCCTCTCGCCCCGGCCGCCCCAACAAGCCCGCCAATGAGCTCCGGAGCGTTCCCCATGGCCCTTGCCTCTTATCTGCACCCCGCCCAGTCCGAAGTCCAGCAGGTCGTCACCCGCATCCAGAACGACCCGGACCTGAGCCTGATGGACGACCCCGAAGACCTGGCCCCCGTGGTCACCGCGATCATGCGCCGCTACACCCTCACCCCGCGAAGCGACGGCGTGAAGCACTCTCCGGCCTCTCCCCCCTCGCCCGAAAAGGCCTTCACGCTCGTTCCCCGCAGCTGGTTCGGATGGTTCATCGTCTCCTGCCTTGGCTGGCTCCTCATCCGGATCATCCACGACATCCTCACCTGACACCGCCCCGGCGGCGGGCCGCCCAGCCCGCCGCCAGCACCTTCCCTCTCCCGTCCCGAAAGGCCTCCCCCGTGTTCTTCCCCCGCGGCTGGATCGCGTGGTTCCTCTTCGTCACCGTCCTCGCCCTGGCCGCCCTCGGGGTCCTCGGCTGGGGGTTCATCGCGATCGTCAACCACGTCACCGGCTGACACCCTGGCCCGCCCGCCGCCGGCCTCCTCCCCCTCCCGCCCTGAGGAGAGATCACCTTGGACCAGCCCCCCGCACACGACACCCCCGACGAGCCCCCCGTCACCCACCTCGCAACCCTCCAGTTCGCCAACGGCGGCCTGTTCGACTCCATCCCGGTCGGCAACGTCTGCCTGGTGCGCCGCACCCGCCAGGGCACGCCCGGCCCCACCCTGTGCGACATCGACCGCTTCGACGACGCGACGCCCGGGTGGAGCGTCGGCGGCGGCTGCCACGCCCCCGGCATGGTCCACACCCCGTGCCCGGGATGCCTCGACGTCGCCCGCCAGGACTACCCCGGCCTGCCCGTGGCCGGGTTCCTGCCGCTGGCCGAGCCGTTCGCCGAAGCCCTCGGCGTGACGGCCTACGGCCACAGCAACAGCGTCCCGACCACCAAGGAGGTCACCGCCGATGCGTGACTCGTACATCTATCCCGACAAGCACGGCACCCGCCTGGCCATCGAGGAGACCACCCTCGGCGATGCACTGCTGACCTTGAGCAGAGACGGCGAGCACCCCGCGTCCGTGAGCGTCATCGTGCCCGCCCGGGACGCGGTGACCGTGGCCGACGAGATCCTCAAGGCCTCCGGCGCCCCGCGGTACATCCTCCTGCCCCGGCCGGACGCCGAGGTCGCCGACCGGGTCAACACCGCCTTTGGCGTGCTGAAGGCCGAGGGCGGCAAGGTCGTCCACGAGTGCGGCAACTGCGGAGAGCCCTCCGGCGACGCCGTCGACCCCGAGACCGCCCGGCAGATCGCCGCCGCGCTCGCCCTCGTGTCCATGCACGCCGAGGCCAACCCCGAGCCGGAGTTCGCCCTCGCGCTGCACTTCCACGCCGAGCTGTGCAGGGGCTCCCACATCGGAGTGCGGGCCTGCGGCTGCCTGGTCTACGCCCGCCTCGCCATCGCCGCCCTCACCGAGAACAAGGACCTGATCCGATGAGCACCGAGCACACCACCGAGACCGTCGCCGCTGTCATCGCCAACCACGACGGCGCATACGACTACAGCGCCGACGTGTGGGTATCGGCCCGCAGGATCGGCGACACGGTCGAGATCGGCCTCCGCCCGGCCGTCAAGGGCGAGACGACCCCGTTCCGGGTGCACGTCTTCCCCGTCACCCCCGAGCCGCCAGTGGCCACCGACCCGGTCGACCTCGACCCCACGATCGCCCGCGAGCTCGCCTACGCCGAAGTCGGACAGACCCGCGAGGGCTGGACGGTCATCGAGCGCCAGGACACCGGCCAGCCCCAGGGAGAGTTCCGCTACTGGCTGGTCATCAGCAACGAGGCGGGCCAGCACTTCGGCGCCATGTACGGCCAGATCCGGGCCGGGTACCACAGCGCCAAGCTGTGGGAGTACCGCGTCCCCACCCGTTTCGACCCGGTGGTTCGCCACACGAAGGTCGTCCAGGTCGACTCGTGGCTCACCCGCCCCGAGCTGATCAAGATTCACACCTGGGATGAGCTGGTCTTCGGCGGGTTCATCTGCACGTTCTGCACCCCTCCCGAGGGTGACCCGGACACCACCGTCATGTGGCCGTGCCCGCCGCTACGCCTGGCGGGCATGACCGACAAGGAGGCCATCGACCTCATCGTCGCGCACCGCGCGGCCATCGAGGAGCAGGCCCGCCGCGCCGCTCAGAAAGAGGCGAAGGCCGATGACTGAGCCCCTGTCCGGCGACCGGCTCGCCGAGATCGAAGCCCGCGATGAGGCGGCCACGGACGGTCTGTGGCAGCACGACGGCCCGTACTGCTGCCCGTTCGACACGAGCGCCACCCCGCACATGACCGGTGTGATCACCGCAGGCGAGGAGCGTACGCCCGTGCTGGTCCCGGCCTGCAGCAACCCGCGCGGCGAGCAGGACCTGGCCGCCGCTGTGCACGCCCGTCGAGACGTGCGGGACCTGCTGGCCGAGGTGAAGCGACTCACCCGCGAGCTCGCCGACCTCCAGGGTCAGAACGCCCAGACCGAAGCGAACTTCGAGGTCTACGTCGAGGACGCGATCTCCCGGGAGAAGGAGATGCGCGCCGAGGAGCGGGCCCGCTGCGTCGCCGAGCTCCGCACCTACTCGGCCGAGGAGATGGACCCCGCCGTGGTCCAGTACGGCGCCGGCAACGAGGGCGCGCTCGCCACCATCGCTTACGCCGCCACGATGGCGAAGGCCGCGCGGCTCCTGGAGACCGGAGAGCTGCGCGCGGCCGCCGACGCTGATGTTCGTCTGGTCGACAGCCCGAACGGTGGTGGGTGATGACGCTCACCTCCCCCACCCAGCTCGCCGGAATCCGGAAGCGTGTCGCCGAGACGGCGAAGACCTGCGCGCTCACGGGCGGCCAGCCCAGCCAGATGGCCGAAGACCAGGAGCAGCTCCTGGCCGACGTCGACCAGCTCCGCGCCATCCTGGAGCGGCTCATCCCCTCCGCCCACGACACCGACTCCTCGGCCTGCCGGGAGCGTGCCGCCCGCCAGGAGCGGCTCAGCCCCTGCCAGCAGAGCGAGGCGGAGTACGACGACGAATGCCCGGCGTGTGAAGCGCTGACCGTCTTGGACCCGAGGGTGCGTCGTGGCTGAACGGCGCCCGGGAGGCGGGAACGACCGCGAGAAGTACACGGCCGCGGTGGGTGCCGTTCTCTCTGCTGGCCTGCTCAAAGACGCCCAGGCCGTCACCGCGAACCTGGCCCGCAACATCGGCGAGCAGGCCGCCGTCTGCCTCGTCCACACCGGCGCGCTCCTCCAGCACGCCGCCGGGGCCGGCCTCATCGCGCCCGCCGGCGACCTGGCGGCCGACGCCGAGCAGCTCGCCAGCCTCCACCCCGGCCTCGCCTCGCTCGTCGACCCTGCGGTCAATCCCGCGCTCCACACCGACACCGCGGCGATCGGCGACCTGTGGGCCCGCTACGACGTCACCGACCGCCCCTACCGGCCTGATGGCTACCTGATCGGCGACCTCTACCAGCAGCTCAGCGTCGAAGCCAGAAAAGGCCGGGCGCTCTGCCAGACCCCGCAGTTCGTCACCGAACTGCTGCTCGACATCAGCTTCGACCACGCCTACCGCGAGCACGGCCCCCACATCCGCATGATCGACCCCACGTGCGGCACCGGCCACATCCTGGTCGAGTCCCTCGTGCGCGCCAGCTCACTGCAGCAGTTCGGGTTCGGCCGCGCCCAGGCGCCGGCCCTGCCCGTACGCACCGAGCCCTTGGCGCGAATCACCGCCGCCCTGGCGACGGTCCACGGCGTCGACCTCGACCCGTACGCCGCCCTCATCGCCCGGTACCGGCTCCTCGTCATGGCCCGCGCCATGCTGCGCGCGCACCGCTACGAGCCGTCCCCCGCGGACCTGGCGGGCCTGCCGCTGAACGTCGCCGCCGCCGACTCGCTCCTGGCCGTCGACGAGCCGCTACTGGAGCGCGGCACCTACCACGCGGTGATCGCCAACCCGCCGTACATCACGGTGAAGGACGCCGCCGTCAACGCCGCCATCCGGGCCCGCTACCGGGAGGTGTGCAACGGCAAGTACTCCCTGGCCCTGCCGTGCCACGCCCTCATGAACGATCTCCTCGTGCCCGGCGGCTGGTGCGCTCAACTCACCGCCAGCTCCTTCATGAAGAGGGAGTTCGGCAGGGCGTACGTCGAGGACTACCTGACCCAGTACGACCTGCGCTGGGTCATCGACACCTCGGGGGCGTACATCCCCGGGCACGGCACCCCCACCGTCATCCTCGTCAACCGCAACCAGGCTCCGACCAGCGACACCGTCCACACCATCCTGGGCAACAGGGGCGAGCCCCGCCAGCCCGAAGACCCCGCCCGCGGCCTCGTCTGGCAAGCCATCGCCGAGAGCGTCCGCAGCCGGGAAGCCCAGGCCCGGTTCGAGCAAGCCCTGGATGCGCTCCGCCCCGCCGCCGAGCCGCCCGCGCCCGCCGCCCCGGCGCCCGCCGCGCCCCGCGCCTACACCCAGCCCACCCTCTTCGACCTCACGGAGCGAGCAGCATGAGCGACCGCGAGAAGTACCAGGAGGCGCTGCGCAAGCAGCAGGAGGCCGGCGAGCTGTCCCCCACGCCGATCCCCTGGCGGATCACCACGGCGCTGGACGCGCGCAAGCTGTACGGCCCCGAGGTCGACCGCGCCCTCGGCGGCGAGGAGCCCATGGTCGACCAGTGGGAGAGCGGCGAGCTGGTCCCCACCCCCGAGCAGATCGTCAAGCTGGCCCGGCTCACCGGCTGGCCGGTCGGGTTCTTCTACCGGCCGCTGGTGGCCCACGAGCGCATGACCGCGACCGTGTGCCGCCGCACCGGGCCGCGCAGCACACGGTGCCAGCGGGTCACGCTCGGCCCGCCCGAGCCGGTCGCGCCGGTCATCCCCATCGCCCAGCAGCCCCGCCCGCAGACGCCCGCCCTGCTCTCGCTGCGGCCCGCGTACTGGCGCTGCCTCATCCCCGGGTGCCGGACCCGCGGCCGCCCCCAACCGGCGCCGACCGGGCCCGCCGCCGGAGCCACGTTCGCCAGCCACTACCAGGACTTCCACCAGGCGGCCGAGCAGAACGCCGCCGCCCCCTCCTGACCGCTCGCGGGCGGTGCGGATCCTCCCCGCCGCCCGCGAGCTCCAACCCGTTTTCTGGAAGGACACGCCGCGTGGACGATGTGGCCTGGGTGCACACCCTCGTTTTCCCGCCGGGCCTGGAGACCATGAACTCCAACCACCGGCGTAACCGCTACGAGGCCAACCGGCTGACGCAGATGTGGAAGGGGACGGCGATCACGCTGGCGCGGGCGGCGCGGATCCCCCGGCTGGAGCGGACGTTCGTCGTGTCGGAGTTCCGGCCTCCACGCCAGGGGACACGCGACGCGGCGAACCTGTATCCCACGGTCAAGGCCTGCCTGGATGGGATAGTGGTGGCCGGAGTGCTGGCCGACGACAGCCAGACCTACGTGCAGGGGCCGTTCCCGAAGCTCGGTCTGGTCTTCAAGGACCGCGTCAGGGACCCGCTCAAGCGAGGGCAGATGTTGATCCACCTGCATCCGTGGCGTGACGACATGACACACGTCACACCCCTCTAAGTGACACATCGTTTCCGTAATTAGTAAGTGACGTATACCATGAGGCGGGGAGCGCGGGGTCGCGTCCCCCGCCTCGCCCCGTTTATACGGGAGGATCACCACAGCCCCAGGAACCGAAGGACCGCCATGACCACCGCCAAGACCACCAAGCAAGTCGTCGACCAGATCGCCGCGGCGCACAAAGCCGTCAAGGACGCCCGCGACAAGCACGCCCAGGCCGCCCACCAGCGCAACCTCGCCGGCCTTGTCCTCGTGCGCCGGCACAAGCACAAGCCCACCCACGTCTACCAGAGCATGGGCGTCTCCAAGACCATGTGGGACCAGCGCATCGTCCCCCGCGCGCCCGTCGACGACAAGCTCCCCAAGTGGTCGGAGAAGCAGGCGAGACAGATCATCGCCACCAAGGTCAAAGAGATCCTCGCCCTCTCCGCCGACGAGGCCGAGGCCGCCAAGAAGCGCATCGCCGGCGTCCACGCCCTCAGCAGCGGCAAGATCGACAAGGTCCGGTGGATCAACTCCCAGATCGCGGCCAGCACCGGACTGACCAAGACGCAGGTCGGCGACGACCTCAAGGCCGACCCGCCAGCGGAAGTGCCTCACATGGAAGCCCGCCGCGACGAAGAGGAGACCACCGGGCAGTGGGTGCCGTTGCCGGCCATGGCCGAGCGGCTCGGTACCCCGCTCGAGCGGCTGGTCGCCGCCCTGGAGGAGGCGCGCGCCCTCGGCGAGTCTGTCCCCGCCTCCGGCCGGGGCCGCGGGCGCCTGCTGGTGATCGACGCCGAAGAGACGACCACCTGGTGGGTCGAGGGCAAGTTCGGGTGGTGGACCACGCGCGACTTGGCCGTCGAGCTCCCCGGCGCGACCTACGACAAGGTCCGCGGCCGCCTGCGCACCGCCAAGGCCAACGGCACCGAGCCCGAGCGCGCGCTGGTGCACGGCGTCACCCGCTACGAGCCCGACGCCGCGCGGACCTGGTGGGCCGACAGCGAGACCAACCTCGGCCGCCGCGCCACCGAAGGGCCCGACCAGCGAGGCCTGACCATCACCCAGCTCGCCGACAAGCTGACCGAGCTCACGCACACCGCGGTGAGCCGCGACCAGGTCAAGCAGCGGCTGCGCGCGGCCCGCGCCAAGGACGCCGAGCCCAAGCACACGGTCAACGAGGCCGGGCACCGCCTGTACGACTGGACCGCGATCCTGAAGTTCTGGCAGGGGTTGACCCCGATCGCGCAGGCCGACCCCGGCCAGGAGGGATCCGACCTCTTCCTGTCGCCGCGGACCTTCAACTCCCTGACCCGGGCGGACATCCACACGATGGAGCAGCTCGCCGCACTGACCGAGGAGCAGCTGCTCGACATCAAGAACCTGGGCCCGGCCCAGATCGTCGAGATCAAGCAGGCGCTGGCGAACAAGGGACTCCTCCTCGCCTCCGGCGGCTAAGCCAGCCAAGACCTTCAGCGACAGAGCCCCGGGTGGACCTTAACCGCCCGGGGCTCAACCATGTCCGGCCGTGCTCACCAGCGACGTCCGACCCGCGCGCCACCCCGGTGTCTACGCTCGCACCTTCACCCCCGCCACTACGGCGGTGCGTCGGCACGGCGAGCGCCCATGACGCTGCTGGTCACGCCCACGGCGATCGCCGAGCCGGGCGACAATCACTCCAAGCTCGCCAAGCACATGTTCGACGAGCTGATGAGTTTGCCGCCCGAGGACCGGCGGCCCATCCTCGAAGACCTCGCCGAGGAAGAGGCGCGGCAGGTCTACGCCGCCGCCTACCGGGTGGCCGGCACGTCCTTCGCGCTGTGGGTGGACGACCCGGTCGGATTCTGCCAGCAGATCCTCGGCTCCTCGGCGTGGTCGGTGCCGCGCCAGTTCATGACCGCGCTGACCGAGCACAAGCAGGTCGCCGTCCCGTCCTGCTTCGGATCCTCGAAGACCTTCTCCTGCGGGCAGATGGTCCTGTGGTTCTCCCTGGTCAACCCGGTCGGCTCCACCACCGTGGTGACGCTCGCCCCGCTGTGGCGCCAGGTCTCGCGCCAGCTGTGGCCTGAGGTCCGCGGCGCCCACACCCGCGCCGGCATGCCCGGCATCGTCGACACCGCGCAGTACAAGCTCCCCAACGCCGCCGGGGTCGAGACCGTGGTGGCGTACGGCATCGCGGCCGCGCCGTACAACGAAGCGGCGGTCCAGGGTATCCACGCCGCCCAGCTGCTCCTGGTGGTCGAGGAGGCCGGCGGGATCGCCCACACGATCGGGGACAACCTCGCGGGTCTGATGGTCGGTGACGGCGCGCGGATGATCTGCATCGGCAACCCGCCGACCGATGAGCAGGGGTCGTGGTTCGAGAAGTACTGCGAAGACCCCGACGTCCACACCATCCCCATCAGCGCGTACTCCACCCCGAACCTGACCGGTGAGCAGTTCGGCGAGTGCGGCAGCTGCCCCGGAGGCGGCCACTCCCCGGCCAAGCACATGGTCGACCGCACATGGATCGAGCGCACCACCCGCATCCACGGCCCGAAGAGCAACTACGTCAGAGCCAAGATCCACGCCAAGTTCCCCAAGGGGGTCGCCAACGCGACGATCCCCGCGGACTGGGTGGTGGCCGCCCGCACCCAGGACGAGCCCGAGGTCGGCGTCCGCCTGTGCGACCTCGGCCTGCCCGACGAGACCGACGAGTGGAAGGTCCAGCACGGCGACTGGGTGCGGCTCGGCGTGGACGTCGCCGCGGCCGGCGGCGACGAGATGGTCATCGCGCGGATCGTCGGTGATCTGTGGACCGTCGAACACACCAGCTCCGGGCCGGAGAACGCCGACCCCGTCCAGGTGGCCGGGCAGATCCTGACGCAGATCCGCCGCGCCCAGGCGCTGCGCGGGGCGCTCGGCACCTACGAGCCAGTCCGTGTCAAGATCGACGGCATCGGGCTCGGCTGGGGTGTGGCCGGTCTGCTCGCCGCGTGGGGGCGCGAGGACCACCACCAGGCGGAGATCGTGTCGGTCATCGTGTCGGAATCCCCCGAGGGAGAGCCGGACGAGGCGACGCTGCGGCCCATGCTCAAACGGGACGAGATGTGGCTGGGCGGTAGAACCCTGGTGCAGCCCGATCAATACGGGGTGACGTCCGCGCGCCTGCGGGTGGACGACATGACGGCCGCGCAGTTGTCGGCGCCGAAATTGTCGACCAGCGCGCGGGGCGGTTATTCGGTCGTCGAGTCGAAGAAGGACATGAAGAAGAGGGGTTTGCACTCCCCCGACCGGGCAGAGGCTCTGCTTCTGGCCCCGTACGAGCCTGGTGGCGACGAGGACGAGGTGCGGATGCTCGCCTGAGGGCGACGGGCAACCGCGACGCACGAGGGACAATTTCGGTTCACGCCCGTATCGGATTGTTACTTTGGATGTTTTAGGCCGGTTGCAATACCGGGACCGCGTGCCGCCTTTACGCGTTTCGCATGGATTACTAACTTGATGTGCGGTCCCAAAACAGCTTTTGAACCTGCCTTTGTCCTGAATTTCCCAACGACCGTGTGCCCTATTGCACGCCCCGTCTTGCTGGGCCTGCCGTCCGAGGTTCCCCCTGCCTCTCCCCCCGGAGGGAACCTCCCCCACGACGGGCCCTCCCCTCGGGTACACGATCGCGACCCTTTGGGAGTGATACCTACATGTCTGCTCCGCTCGGTCACACCTGGGGGGTCGCGCTCACCATCGAGCCGATTTCACCGGAGATGATGCGGACCTTTGCCCAGAACCAGTACTTCAACCTGCCCGGCGACCTGGAGAGCATGCCCGACTACGACCAGGGCGGCCTGGTCCTCGACATCCTCGACCGGTTCTGTACACGCTGCCGACGAAGCTACGACGACGTGATGTTCGACCCATGTGCGGCCGACACCACGCAGGGGGAGCACCTGCGCGGGGGGATGAAGGATCGAGAAGCGCGCATCAAGGCGAAGCCGGAGCAGATGCCCGCCGCGGTGCTCGCTCGACAGGCGGCAGCCCGCCGCGAGCGTGAGGTGCCCGCCCTGATGCAGGCCTCTCGCCTGTCCGGCCTGTCGTAGGCCGCCAAGACGTTAACTCGACGGGCCCCTACCGTGCGCAGGAGCCAGCCCCCTCAGAGGGCTGGACGGCATGGAGGGGCCTGCGGTGTATTACGACCCGGATCAGCACGACCGGCGCGACCCGGACCAGAACCCGGACCAGGAGCGGCTGCGCGTCCTGCGGGACGTCGCCGGCCTGGTGCTGCTCGCCCTCGGCGCCATCCTCACCGTGATCGGCGCGGTGCTGTGGCTGCCTCCCGCCGCCCTCGTCGCCCTCGGCGTCGTCCTGCTGGCCGCCGGGTGGGTCACTTCCACCGGCCGTAACAACTGAGCCGGGAGGAACCGACGTTGCCGCGTTCATTCCTTCCCGGGCTGCTGGGCCGCTCCGCTCCTCCGCCCATGGAGACCAAGCAGTACTTCCGCACCGACAGCGCGGCCGCGCTGAACGGGCTGTCGCTGGCCGCCCGCCGGGCCTGGCCCGTCGACCGCGCCGTCGCCGAAGGCCTTGAGCGCACGGTGTGGGTCTACAAGTGTGTCGACGCGATCGCCACCCACGGCTCGTCGCTGCTGTACGAGCTGCTCGACGATGAGGAGATCGTCGAGGGGCACCCTCTGCCGGACCTGCTCAACGAGGGCCAGGCCAACCAGCTGGAGACCGGACATGAGTTCCGCTACCGGCTGGTCTCGCAGATCCTCCTGTCGCCGCCGGGCAGTTTCGCGGAGATCACCTACAACAACGGCGGCGACCCGATCCGGCTGGACCTGCTGCCGCCGGGCCGCACCAGGCCCGTCCCGGGCAAGGACGGTGTCCTGCTCAGCCACTTCGAGACCTCCGCGCCGGACGGCACCCGCAACGTGGTCCCGGCCGAGCGGGTCCGCTGGTTCCGCAAGCCGCACCCGACCGACCCCTACATGGGCATCACCCCGCTGCAAGCCGCCGGGTTGTCCGTCGACCTGGACTTCCTGAGCAGGCTATATAACGTCTCTTTCATCCGGAATGATGCGAGACCTTCCGGCGTTTTGGGTGTCGAGGGCAAGCTGTCGCAGCCCGAGGCCGACCGCATCGAGAACCGGTTCGCCCGCGGCCCCCTGGAAGCCGGGAAGCTGAGCGTCATCAACGGCAAGCTCACCTTCCACGACCTGGCCGCCCGCCCCCGCGACATGGCGTACGGGGAGATGGCGGCCCGCGCCAAGGAAGAGGTCTTGGCGGCGTTCGGCGTCGGCGAGTCGGTGCTCGGCAACAGCTCCGGCCGGACGTGGGACAACGCCGAGCAGGAGCTGTTCACGTTCTGGACCATCACCATGTTGCCGCTGCTCAAGATGATCGCCGCGGTCTTCAACCGCGACAGCCCCGAAGGCATCAAGGGCCGGTTCAACACCGACGAGGTGGAGGTGCTGCGCCGCCCTGAGGCGCTCCGCCGCGCCGAGGCACGCGAGGAGTTCGGCGCCGGTCTGATCTCCCCGAAGGAGTACCGGGCCATGGCCGGATACGAGGAGGTGGACCTGCCGCACATCCGGGCCCTCTACATCGCCCAGGGCAAGACCCCGACCCCCACGACCGAGGAAGACGCGATCGCGCTCGGTATGGGTCCCCCCGAGAGTGCGGCGCCACCGGCCGAGGACGCGGGCGCCGTGGCCGGGCAGCCGGGAGAGATCCCCCCGGCTGACTCCGCCGCGCAGGACCCCGCCAACACCACCGGCGACGTTGGCGACACCGCTGAGGCTCCGGCGACGTTCGACGCGGCCGACCCCGCCACCGAGCAAGCTCTCGCCACCCTGCAGAGCGCCATCGACGACGAGCCCGACGACGAGGAAGAAGAAGAGGAGGAGGAGCCGGTCCGCCAGACCAAGGCTCTCCTGCCCAACCCCGACCCGGCCGTCGACGCCGACGCCGACGAGCGCGCCCAGGAGGACAAGCTCCAGGCCGCCCTCACCCAACTCGTACGCCGCCTGGTCGAGCGAACCGCCGCGCGGGCCGCCAGCCCGAAGGTGCGCAAGGGCACCCGCCACTTCCAGCCCGAATACTCCGCCGACACCCGCGTCGGTGACGCCCCGCTGGACGTCACCCGCATCATCGACCCGCAACAGTGGCACAAGGACGCCGCCGCGGCGCTGTCTCCGCTACTGGTCGGCGCGGCGACCGCAGCCGCGGCCGAGTTCGCCGCGGCCCTCCCGCACACCCCCGGCCTGGACGTGGTGGCCCCGGCCATCATCGTCGCCCGCACCACCAGGATGTGGCTCGCCGACCAGATCGCCGAGGCCGCCACCCGGATCAGCGACCTCATCCGCTCCGCCGACCAGGAAGGGCGGGACATGACCGACATCGTGGCCGAGATCCGCCTGCAGCTGCCCGGCCTCGAAACCTGGGGCGAGCGCACCGCGGTGCGGACCCTCACCCACCTGATCCACGCCACCCAAGCCGCCGTCGCGCAGCTGATCGCCGGGCCGGACGGCCTCGTCTCGGCCACCTGGGGGACGCGCGGCGACTCCTCCACCCGGTCAACGCACCGGGCGGCGGACGGGCAGACACGCCTCGCCGGCGACCTGTTCGAAATCGGGGAGGCCCACCTTCGCTGGCCCGGCGACCTCGACGGCCCGCCCATCGAAACTTACGGCTGCCGGTGCCGGGTCCGCTGGATGATCTCCCTGTGAGCGAGGCCAGACCAATGCGACGTTAACCAGCGAAACTGCCACCCTGCACCCCGCAAAAGGGCACCGCGAATTTCCGGGGGCAGGGTTGAGCGACGACTGGGACACCGACGACTGGGACACCAAGGCACGGGGCGTTGTCGGGCGAGGGCGCTTCGACCCCAACCTGCACCCGCGTGACCGCAAGGGCCGGTTCATCGAATCCGGCGCGGTGGTCAAGATCTGGGGCGGCGCCCGAGGCGAGGTGATCAAGAACGTCGGCGCCGGGTACATGGAAGTTCGCATGCCGGATAAGTCCATCCGCCGCGTCCACCGCAACTACCTCGAGGTGCAGGCCCGGCCGGACGGATCCAAGCCGACCGGCGACGGTATCGGCTTGGGCCGCACCAAGCCCCAAGCCATGCAGGTCGAGCCCGTCGACGACGGCGTGCAGGACTTCACGCCCGACGCCGCAGCTGATCACCGGGTGTCGGTCAAGGACCTGCAGCCCGGCCAGGCCGTGCTCGTGTACGGCCGCGACAAGGACGGCCGCGCGGTGCGCCGGGTCGGCGTCGTCGGATCGGTCAAGACGCGCCCCAACGGCGACCACGTGGTCAACCTCGGCCCGGTCGTCGGCGACATCTACACCGACGACGAGGGCATGGCCCGCCCGATCCCCGCCGAGAAGCTCCAGGCGCTCATCGACGCGACCGGCAAGGGCGACGACCCCGAGGCGCAGAAGATCGCCAAGGACATCCAGGCCGAGATCCTCAGCGGCGACGACGACGAGTTCAACAACGGCTCCCCCGACGACGACCAGGGCGACACCGACACCGGCACGGAGACGGACGCCGAGCCCGCCGGCGACGAGCCGACCCCTGGCACGGACACCGACAAGCCCGGCGGCGAGGGCGGCACCTCCCCGGCCGGGGCGCCGATCACCGAGAAGACCGACAAGCCCCTCATCCCCAACAAGTGGGGCGCCGCATCCGCCCAGAACAACGAGGTCGTCTACCACGACGACGGCCACATCGGACAAGCCGTCAAGGAGCTGGGCGACGATGCCCGCCTGGACGTCGACGGTGAACCCCTGGCCAACGTCCTGGGGAAGCTGGCCACCGACGCGGTCGCCGGCCGCAGGTCCTCGCAGGAGGTCTTCGAGGAGATGAAGAAGCTCCGCGACCGGCTCCCGGACAACTCCGCGGCCCGCCGAGCCCTGGACAAGGCCATCGGGCGCCTGGATGCGCCCGACACCCCACTCCCGAAGGTGCCGGACGTCACCCCGCAGCCGCTGAAGCAACTGATCGCGGACCTGCACGCGGTGCCCCTGGTGCGCAGGGAACCCAACAAGGAGCTCGACGCCGCGCTCAACATCGCCGAGCAGTTCGCCGCTGGCAAGGTCAGCGGCATGCGCCTGCTCGCAGCGGTCCGGCGGCTGGGCAACCAGCGCCACGAGTCGCTCGAGGGAAAGTTCGAGATCGACCGCGCCGTCAACCGCGCCGACAAGGATCTGGAAGCCCTGAGGCGTTCTGACCGGGCCGCGCTGATCGCGCCCGAGCCCGGCACCGACACGACCGGTGGCGACGACCCGCCGGACCCGAAGCCGGACCCCGAGCCGGACCCCGAGCCCGAGCCCGAGCCCGAGCCGGACACCGGAACCGACACCGGCGCGGGCACCGAGACCGAGACCGGGACGGGCGGCGACGGCCAGGGCCGCGTGGTGCCCGGCATCAAGTGGGGCCACGCCTGGGAGGTCAACGGCACCCGCTCCAAGGTCAACTTCAAGACGCCCGACGAAGCGCAGCAGGCACTCGACCGCTACCGCAAGTACCGGGCCGACCCGCCGGACCGTGAAAGCGCCAGCGACGAAACGCCGCTTCCTGTGGGGACTGAGCGTCTCCAGACGGGCGACGTCATCGACGCCCCTACCTGGGACGTGTATGGCGGAATCGTCGAAAGCATCGACGACGCCATGCCCATCGGACGTGGCGGCACCATCTCGATGAGGCAGGTCACCGTCCGCACGCCGGACGGCAAGACCGTCCGCATCCTCCAACCGACCAACCGCCCCTTCGCCCGCTACCGGCCCGAGGACGCCCGCAAGCTCCGTGACGAGCTCCTCAAAGACGAGCGGGAGAAGGAGAAGGCGGATCTGGAGCGGATCCGCCGGGAGATCGAAGCCGAACGGCAGGCGAAACTCCTTGAGCAGCCGTGGCGGGGCGGGACCACCGAAGTCACCGAGGGTAACATCCGGCACGCCGCGAAGACCATCGGAGTGCCCGACTTCGCCGACGCAGCGGTGGCCAGCAACGTCGACAAGCCCGGCCTGGTGCATCGAAGCGCTGACGACCGGCGTAAGAAGCTGGAGCAGTACAGCGACGACGAGCTGCAGCAGCTGATGGTGGACCTGTCCGCCTTGGCCGACACGGTGCCGTCCCATACCGGCGAAAGGCTCACTGGGGCCGTGGCGGGCGGGCTGCTCGCGATGGACCACGAGATCGACCGGCGCGGCCTGACCCCGGATGCTGAATACCTGGCTGGGCGAGACATCGGCCGGCGAGTCCTCAACGGCGACGACAACGCCGACGCCGACGCATCGCCCCGGGCCCGCGAGGGCGCGGTCCGTTACCTGGAGAAGCACGCGGAGTCCCTCGATCGGGCGCCGGATGCCAAAGAGCGGGCCGACCAGGCGCGGCAACTGGCCAAGCGCGTACGCGACCCGGAGCCCGAGCCCGAGCCCGCTCCTGACCCCGAGCCCGAGCCCGAGCCCGCTCCTGACCCCGAGCCCGAGCCCGAGCCCGAGGGAGACACTCCCCCGCCCCCGGACTTCGAAGGAGACCGCAGCGGCGGCTACAAGCGGGCCGGGCAGATCCAGGTGGGCGACAGCGTGCTCCTGGGCGAGCGCGACGCCCTCGACAGCACGCCGCTCCTGGTCGAGTCCGTCACCGAACGCTGGGACGGCAAGCTGGAGTTGACCCTGCACACCGGGCAGGTGCTGGTCGTCGGCCGCAACGACTCGATCGCCGTCCCCAACAGCGACCTGGCCGCCCGCGACGTCGACGGCACCCGGTACGGCGTCACCACCCGAGCCGACCAGCTCGGTGAGGGCGACTGGGTGGAGCTGAGCACCGCCGACACCGAGCAGCTGCAGCAGGCCGGGCAGATGACCCGCACCGCCGAAGGAGTCGTCGTACGCGGCCGTGTGGCCGCCGCCCCGGGCGAGCAGGGGCGGGTGCGTCTGGCCGAGGTCACCGTGCACGACCCACGCACCGGCCGGCAGCTGGGCAGCGCCGACGACTTCGAGCTCAACCGGGGAGACCGGCCAGTGCGCCTCGACGCGGCGCCCACCGGTCAGGAGGCGCTGGGCCTCAACGGCGAAGCGATCCCCGACGACGCGACCTGGCGAAGCGTCGACCAGGTCGCGGTGGGCAGCCACGTCGTCATCCCGGTATGGGGCAGCGACGTCCCCGTCCTGGGGCTGGAGCCCACCGCCCGCGTCACCATCTCCGGCCGCCTGCGTGACCGTCAACGGGCGCCCATGCGCGCGGACGGCAGCACAGGCGGCCATGACCTGCTGCTGGAGGGCGCCACCTGGGTCGACCGTGACGGCCGCAGCGGCATCATGCCGGTGGGGCGGTGGACGCGCCTGACCCGTGACGGCCTGTACGCCTCCCCCGGCGAGGCCGACCCCGGGTGGGCCAAGACCCCGGGCGAGCAGCTCGCGGCCGGCGACCTGCTCCCCGAGGGCCGCATCGAGTCGATCACCCGGGCCGGAGGCTTCACCTTCGCCGTGGTGCGCGACGACGACGACCGCCGGACCGTGATCGCCGTGCCCGCCGAGGGCGGCGTCCACCGGATGGAGGCCAGCGGAGAGCAGCCGCCCACCCCGCTGGAGATCGGCACGGTCACCACCCTGGGGCTGGCGGTCGGTGACCGGATCCTGATGCGAACCCCCTCCGGGGAGTTCCAGCCGGCCACCGTGGAGGCCCTCGCCACGCGCGGGTCCGGCCGCACCGCCCGGACCCGGGTGAGCTTCCGCTACGACGACGGCACCCTCAAGGGGGTGAGCGCCCCGCCCGGCCAGGAGTTCCAGCGGCTCACCGGCCCGGACGCGGACCTGGTCGACCCGCCCGGCGGCGACACCACTGGCAGAGGCGACACCACCGGCGGTGAGGTGGACGTGCCTCGCCCTGGCCCGCTGCCGCGCGGCACCGCCACGGCCCGCCCCGTGCTGGCCACCTCCCAACGGGCGTTCGTCGTCGACCTCGGCTTCCACACCGGAGGGGACGCCGTCCTGGCCGAGGCCGCCGCGCGGCTTCAGCACCGGATGCCGCTCACCGCTGAGCACGCCGCCGCGCTCGCCGACGCGGTGCGCAAGGTGGCCGACTCCGGCGACGTCACCCCGGCGCGCGGCCGCGCCCTGCAGCGCGCCGCAGCCCGGTTCGACGCCGCGGCGGCCGAAGCCCGCGGGCTGCCCGCCCCCGACCCGCAGCCGGGCCGCGCTCTCCCGGAGAAGGCCGCCGCCGGCAACCTCACCGATGGCGACGTGGTCGCCCTGCCCGGCGCGGGAGGCAGCGCGCAGATCGTCACCGTCCGCTCCACCCGCGCCATCATGGGCGGCCGGGTGGTGGAGGTGGAGATCGAGCACGACGACGGCACCCGGGAGACCCGCGTGGTCACCGGCAAGACCGACGTGTGGCTGCTGCCCGACCTGCCCGACCCCACGCCGGTCCCCCGCCCAGCCGAGTACGAGCGCGAGCACGTCCACCCGTCCACGCTCCGTCCCGGCGACGTGATCGAGTACGACGGCAAAGCGCAGACGGTCCTCATGCTCGACGAGGGGCGCGGGATCACCGAGGCGCGGATCCAGGACGGTGACAACGAGCCCGAGTGGGTGTACCTGGAGCACGACGGAGGCGGCATGCCCACCGTGGTCCGGCGGACGCGCGGCACCGCCTCCGGCGACCAGCCCTGGGACGGGCTCTTGCCCAGCGACGACGGCACCCGCGTGGAGCCCTCCCAGGTCGTCGAGGACGACCTGATCCGCGTTGACTCCCCCGTGATCGGCCGAAGCTACACCGGCACCGTCACCCGGGTGACGCCCATCGTGGAAGGGCCGATCGGCAAACGCAAGCCGGTCGGCTATACCTACGAGCTTCGGGGCCTGGACGGCAAAAGCGACGTCGTCACCGTGATGGACGGCGACAACAGCACGGTGACGATGCTCGCCGATGGCAACTCCACCTACGTCCAGCAGATGGCCGCGGTCAAGCACCGCATCCTCAAGGCGGGCACGGCGCGACAGGTCGCCGAGGTGCTCTCCTACCTCGAAAGCGTCGCCTACGGAGTACACGCGGCCAACGGAGCTCCGAGGCGGCGCGACAAGATCGAGAACGTCATCGGGCGTATCGAGAGCCCGAACGCCTCCGCCCCGGAGTTCCTGCGGGAGCGTGGGAACGCTGTCCAAAAGCTCGCCGGTATCTTCGGCGTCGACGACCCGGAGACCTACCGGTCGGTGGAAAGGCGCCTGCTGCCCCTGTTCAACGACATCAACCTCCGAGCCCGTGATCGGGTGGTGGAGTCCCTGCGCAAGGCCTCCCCCGCGGAGGGCCGCAGCGAGGCCGAGACGTGGGAGGAGATCCTTCACCAATTTTGGTCGAACCCGCCGACCAGCAGAGACACCATGGCGACAGCGGCCGCCGCGCTCACCGACCTCGAAGAGGCCGCCTACTTCGGCAAGACAACCAGCAGCGTGGCAGCGCCGGCCGCACTGCCCGCAAAGGCCAAGCAGGGCGCTGCTCTGGCAGACCGGATGAACACCTACCGGGAGGCGCTGGGCGGCGGCAAGACGTTCGCCCATAGGCCCGTGCAGAAAACCACGTTCACCCCGGTCACCCTCCAAGACCTCGAATCCGGGCGCGTTCCCCAGACGCAAACCACGATGGAGACCGTCCGGGACGTAGCCGCAGACGGCGGACCCGGCGAACACGCCATGGCGCACCTGGCGCTGGTCCGCGCGGCCGGCGCTGAGCTCGACGCGGCCTACCAGGCCAAGTACAGCGTGGCAGAAGCCCGAGTCAAGGAGAGACAAGCTGCCCTGGATCAGCAGGAAAAGACTCTGGTCGAGGCGGAAGACAAATGGCATCGAGACCGCACCGCCCTGCGTAAAAGGGTCGGCAACAAGCTGGCCAAGGAACACGGATTTTCCAGCCGGCAGGACCTACACGACGCGGTCTCCGGGGCGAACCGCGCCGGAGATACCGCTGAAGCCATCAGGCTCGAAAACCTCTCGGAGAAAATCACCGAAGAAGTTGACGCTGTAGTCGATCGGAAATACCCCAAGCTGGACAAAACGCAAATGTGGAATATCACTTACGCCAGGAGCAACATCGACCGCGAACTCGGCCAGGCTCGCCGGGAGGCGGCGCTGGAGGTGCTGCGCGAGGTCCGCGCCGATGGGATCGGCGGAGTCCAAATCGACTGGGTGAACGACAAGACCGGCAAACACATGGAAGAAGACAGCGACCTGGTCAAGGGGATGCGCTTCGCCGAGCGGTCCTACCCCAAGAAGTGGCTGGAGCGGTTCCGCGAGCATGGCGGCCCTGACGGATGGAAGCTGAAGAAGGTACGCCGCGGCTTCTACTCCGACGCTGACAGGACGGTCGCACTGTCGACCGACAACATCATCAGGACGTCAAAAGGGGGTAACACCGACGCGGTGGCGGTGCACGAGATGGGGCACGGTATGGAGCGGGTCGTCGATGGCCTTGTCGACGCTCAATGGGCGTTTCTTTGGTCACGAACCTCGACCGGCGAGATCGGTTCCCGGCAGCGGGAAAAGCTCGTCAATATCTACTCGACCAACAAGGAGAGGGGATACCGTGACGATTTCCCCGAGCACTACACCGGTAAGGAATACGGCGACAACCGTCACTATGAGGTGTTCACCACCGGCGTCGAGAGCCTGCTGGCCGGAGAGAAATACCTGGATGACGACTTCCGGCAGTGGATGTTCGGAGTAATGGCTCTGCTGTAAGCAGGAGGCGGGGAACGCCTGACTACAGCCGGGCGTTCCCCCTCCATGACGCTTTTCGACCCATGACTTTGAGGTGAGGCCATGTTTGACGTATCGGGCTACATCGACGGGGTGGCCTACCAGCTGCGCCATGACCCCGGCAGCCAGCTCGGCGACACCAACCAGGGCAGCTCGCACGCGCTGGCGCTGATCAGCGTCAACGCCGGCCAGTCGTTCGGCGCAACGCCGACCGGCCCGTTCATGGTGCTTGATCCCGAGGACGGGGCGACGGTGCTGTGCGCCCTGTACGCGCTCACGCAGGTCGTCAACGTGAGGGGCGACGCGCCGGACATCCTGGACACCGACGCGCCGGCCGACGCCGTCTTCTGACTCCGTACGGGGCATCCTCCTAACTTTTCCTCCTCGAAGGACGAGAGTGAGGAGGATGCCCTCGAGCGGCGCTCTACCTGCCCGGCGCGACGTAAGCCCCGGAATCGGCCACTATCCGACCTCGTGAACCAAGGGGTGTGGTGGCGGGTCGGCCTGGCGGTCGGCATCCTCGCGGGACTGACGGGGCTTTCGGCGGTGTGCCGGATGCTGCCGCCTCCTCCGCCTGTGGTGTTCCAGCCGGCGCCCACCTCCCCCGGTCAAACCTTCGAGGGGGACAACCGATGACCCTGTACGCCAGCAACGGCACTCAGCTCACCAAGTCCGCGGCCGCGGCCAAGGTGGCGTCGGTGCCGGTCACCGATCCGATCGTCCGGGTGACCGAAAACCTGTACGTCGGCAAGCGGCACGACGGTACCCGCTTTCCTGAGGGGGGCCGGAGCCTGTTCGCCACTGCGGGTGAGCTGATCCCCCAGTCGCGGCTCGACGCGCAGTTCGTCGACGCGACCATCACCTCGGTGACCCCGGCCACGGGCCTGGCGGCCGGTAACACGCTGCTGACCATCAAGGGCACGAACTTCACGCCCGGCTCCGCGCCGGCGGTCGGCGGCACCGCGGCCACCAGCGTCACGGTGGTCGACGAGTTCACGATCACCTGCCGGAGCCCGGCCAAGACCGCCGGCGCCTACGCGGTGACGGTCACCACCGACGCGAACGTCGCGACGAAGGCGAACGCCTTCACCTACTCCTGATCCTGGCAGTCGTAAGCAGGGGCGCCCACCGTACGGTGGGCGCCCCTGCTTCGCCATGCCCGCCACCAGGACGTTAAGCGGCGTTTGAGGCAGTATCCGCGCCCGACTTGCATCTCATGGGCGGGGGCCTGCGATGAGCGTGACCATGGTGGACGGGCTGGAGCACAAGGCCATCTCGACGAGCGCCGCGTCTGCGGAGACGGTCGTCAGCGATGAGGACCTGGGCGTGGTGGAGGCCTATGTCTCGATCACCGGTGTGGTCGACAACGTGGGCGACCTGATCGTTCCGGGCGCGTACGCCCGGACGCTCGCCGTGCGCCGGCCCAAGGGCATAAAAAGCCACGACACCAAGATCTGGACGTCGCGCGCCGAGGTCATCGAGGAGCTTCTGCCGGGCGATCCTCGCCTGCCCTCGCACACCAAAGACGGCAAGCCGTGGCCACGCGCGGCGGGCGCCTTGTACGTCAGATGCCGCTACAACCTGGCTACCTCGCACGGCCGGGACGCGTTCGAGGACGTCAAGTTCTACGGCAAGGCGTGCGAGTGGTCGATCGGCTACCAGGTGCCGCGCGGCGGCTCCCGCAAGGACCCCAAGACCGGTGTCCGCTACATCAAGGACTTGGACCTGTGGGAGTACTCCCAGGTCCTTTGGGGGGCGGCGGGGGACACGATGACCCTGTCGGTGAAGTCCGGCCTCCCCGGCGAGGCGGACACCCCCAGCGAGTGGGACGACGATGACGACCTGCTCGCGCCGGCGTGGCAGGAGAAGGCCGCCACAGGCGGGGGCAGCGTGTGGGACGAGCTGCTGGACGCGGCGGCCGCCGACGACGGCCAGGGCGAGCTCGACGTCGACGACGCCCCCGGCGACGGCGGCGACGGCGGCGACGCTCCCAGCGAGGGGCCCAGCGCGATGATCGCCCTCACCATCCCCGCGGACGTCGCCGAGCAGCTCGCGCTGCCGGACGGGCACGCCCCCGAGGAGCTGCACATCACGCTCGCCTACCTCGGCCGGAACCTGGAGCCGGACGTGCTGGCGAAGGCGGCGGCGGTGGCCGAGCAGGTCGCCGCATCCCACGGCCCCCTGGACGGCACCCTCGGCGGGATCGGCGCGTTCCCTCCCGAAGAGGACGGGGTGCCGGTGTACGTCCCGGTGGACGTGCCCGGCCTGGAGGTGCTGCGCCAGCGGCTTGTTGAAGCCCTGGGCGAGGCGGGGGTGCCGTACTCGGCCACCCACGGCTTCACCCCGCACGTCACCCTCATCTACGCGGCGCCGGGCGAGGCGCTGCCCTCCCCCCTCTCCCCCGTCGACGTCGCGTTCGCCGCGGTGACGCTCACGGTCGCCGGCACCGGCCAGGACTTCGCCCTGACCGCCGACGCACCCCCCGAAGCAGCCGGGGCGGCGGCAGAGGCCAAGGCCTCCGGCCAGGCGGACGAGGACTGGGAGCTCAAGGCCGGGCGCGTGCTCAGCGACGCCAATGGCAAGAAGCTGCGCCAGGCCGTGGAGATCCTCCACGAGGTGCTGCTGTCGGCCGGCATCAGCCACGACCCCACGCCGGTGGAGCCACCCAAGCCGAGCGAGCCGGTGCTCGACAGCTACCCCTCGGTCATGCCGGACAGCACCGCGCCTTCGGCGCTGCCGATGGCCCTCAAGCAGCAGAACACGGCCGAGACCCCGGAAGCGGAGACGTCGAAGGTGGAGGTGGTGGAGGTCACCGAGGAGCAACAGGCCGCCGCCCTCGCCATCATCGAAGCCGCCCGGCAGATCGGCCGGGACAACGCCGCGTGAGCGACCTGCGGGTGGTGCCGGTGACGTTCGCCCAGGCGCGTGACTTCGTCGCCGACTGGCACCGCCACCACCGTCCGCCGCCCGGCCACAAGTACTCCCTGGGCGTCGCCTCCGGGGAGGTCCTGGTCGGGGCCGCGATCGTCGGCCGGCCGGTCGCCCGGCACCTGAACGACGGCGCCACGCTGGAGGTCACCCGGGTGGCCACCGATGGCACCGCGCACGCCTGCAGCATGTTGTACGGGGCCGCCTGGCGGGCGGCCAAGGCCCTCGGCTGGCGACGCATGATCACCTACAACCAGGACGGGGAGTCGGGGGCGTCGCTGCGCGCCGCCGGATGGCGGGTGCTGGCCGAGCGCCCGCCCCGGCCGGGCTGGTCGTGCCCGTCGAGGCCGCGCACCACCACCTCACCCGTGGGGGTGCGGCGCACCCTGTGGGGCCCTGACGGGTGAGGTGGCGGCAACACCCTGGGACCGCCACCCCTCGCGGTGACGGCCCCCGCTTCAGGGCGGCTACCGAGGGGCTTCGAGCGCCGCACGCGCCCCGCTACGGCGGCTGCGGGCTCCCGCCTCCGTAGATCGTTCCAGCCCCCCGAGATTGCTCACATTAACCACCTCGGCGCGACGTTAGCCGCCTTTCTCCCTAACTTGCCGCCCTGATCACGGGGGTCCCGGTGCTGACCGGGCGCGCGGATCGCACACCGAAGCGCATACAAAATCAGCACATACCGGGGGGTATGGCAGATGACTGCCACCGTTACCAACGCGCGTATCCGCGAACTCGAGGGTCACCTTCAGACCAAGTCCGCTGAGATCACGCGCCACCAGGACAACTTCAAGGACGAGTCGGGCAAGGGCCACTACGTCCTGAGCAAGGAGCAGCACGCCGACTATCTCAAGACCGTCGACGAGGCGGCCGAGATCCAGGCGCTCATCGTCACCGAGAAGAAGGCGCTCGGCGTCTTCGAGTACCTCGCCGCGCCGGCCTCCGTCCCGACCGCGGGTCTGCTCGCGGCCGAGCAGGGCCGCGGCGGCATGGAGCGCAAGAGCCTCGGCCAGGCCTACATCGAGTCCGAGGCGTTCCAGGCGATGCGTGAGGGCGGGTTCCGCGAGGTCCGCGGCGCCGCGACCTTCGAGCAAGGCCTGTACTCCTTCCAGGAGGTCAAGGACGTCTTCACGATGTCCGGCGGTACCCACACCACGCCGGCCTTCGGCCACGGCGAGAACGTGGGCCTGGCCGAGCGGCAGCGCCGCCCCAACCGGGTCCGGGACCTGTTCCCCGCCGAGCGCACCGAAGCGAACATTCTGTACGGAATCCGACAAACGGGATTTATCAACAACGCGGGCATGGTGCCCGAGCGGCGTGCCGCTGACGGCGTCAGCCCCCCGACCGGCGGCCCGACCGACGTGTACGGCCGGCTGCCCAAGTCGAGCATCCAGTTCACCCCGTACACCGCTCCCATCAGCGAGATCGGCCACTACGAGCAGGTCCACAAGAACACGCTCGCCGACGAGTCCCGCCTGCGCGGCATCCTCGAGCGCGACCTGATCGACGGCGTCAAGCTCAAGGAGGACGAGCAGCTCCTGTTCGGCGACGGCACCGGGGAGAACATCCGGGGCCTGACCCAGACCCCGGGCATCCAGCTCTACACCGGCCTGGCGGCCGACAAGCAGACCGCTCAGCTCCGCCGCGCCATGACCCGCGCGATCCTCGCGTACTACGACCCGACCGGCATCGTCATGCACCCGATCGACTTCGAGGGCATCGAGCTGGAGGAGGACAAGCAGGGCGCGTTCAGGGTCGCGGTGTCCGTGGCGATCGGCGCCGAGAAGCGCGTGTGGCGCCTGAACGTGATCGACACCCCGGCCATGCTCCAGGGCCAGTACCTGCTCGGCGCGTGGGGCTACGGCGCCAAGTTGTACGACCGTGAGTCCGTGACCGTGCAGGCCTCGACTGAGCACGCGACCGGCTTCACCGACGGCTACGTGACCATCAAGGCCTCCGAGCGGATCGGTCTGGCGGTGGACCGTCCCGAGTCGTTCGTCTACGGCACCTTCACCGCCTACACCGGCGCCTGATGGAGCCTGTGAGCAGCAGCGTGGAGGGCACGGCGGTGGCTTCGGTCGCCGCCGTGCCCGGCCACGTTCACACCCGCGGCTGCCGGTGCGTCAAGCCCAAGGCGGTCCCGCCGCCGGACCTGTACGTCTACCCCGCGACCGTCGCCAAGGTCGTCGACGGCGACACCCTCGACCTGCTGGTCGACGTCGGGTTCGGCATCACCACCAAGGGCCGGTTCCGGCTGTCGGCGGTGTGGGCCCCGGAGCTCGGCACGCCCGAGGGCGAGGCCGCGCGGGACTTCACCCAGGCGTGGGTGGAGCAGCAGGCCGGCCGGGTGCTGGTGCGGACCTTCAAGGACCGCCGGGAGCGCTACGGCCGCTACCTGGCGCGCGTGTTCACCGAGCCGGGGGCCGACCTCGGCGCGGCGCTGATCGACGCGGGGCACGCCACGGCGGAAGCGACCTGACCGGCTGACCGGGCGCTGCCGCGACGTTAACTCTGGAAGGTGCTACTCCTTCCGGCCATGACCGTGCTCACCGCCCCCCAGCGTTCAGAAGCCGCCCGCCGGTACGCAGAGGGCGCCTCCTTGCAGGAGCTCATCACCTCGTTCGGCTCCAGCTACAAGCACGTCCGCAACGCCATCATGGCCGAGGGCGTGCCGATCCGTCCCATGGGCGCCACCAGGCCGCGCCCCGCCCCGCCGAGCCCCGTCCCGCAGCGTCTGCCGCAGCTCGAACTGGAAGTTGCCACCAAGCTGTACAAGAGGGGCAAGACGGTGCGGCAAGTCGCTGCCCTGATCGGCTACAGCCGCAGCACCGTGCACAAGGCGTTGCGCGAGGCCGGTGTGAAGATGCGGCCCTTGTCCGCGTCTCGCGCGTCGCGCATCACCCCGGCCAAACGGCAGGCGATCCTGGCCGCCTGGGGTCAGGGCAAGAGCGCCAGCATGATCACCAAAGAGGTGGGCGCCGGGTGGTCCACGGTCATCAAGGTCCTGAAAGCCGAGAAACTGGACCCCTCCGCCCACGTCCACCGCCTGGACCACGACCGGATGCGGGCCCTGCGCGCGCAACGGTGGACGCTGGCGGCGATCGCGGCCGACCAAGGGACGCGCTACCAGTACGTATGGAACGTCCTGGACGGCCAACAGAAGTGCTGTTCGATCCCGGGGGCATGCCAGGCCCGGCTGAAGGACGGCCGACAACTGGCGCGGCTGGCGCGGCGCGACGTTAAGCCAAGCGGCTGATACCCCTTCCGCCATGACAGAGCAGACCTTCGGGGACCAGGACGCCGAGTACGCGCCGGCGGATGAGAACTTCCGCGAGATCAAGCCGATGTTCAGGGACTACCCGGTGCGTCGCTACGTCGTGCCGGCGCCGCGGGGTGTCTGCATCGACATCATCGCCTCCGCCAGGGAGCGGCCCCCGGCGGAGCGTGTCCAGGCGGAAACGCTTGCGATCCCTAAGGCGGTCGTGGTCGACGGCCAGCACTTCTACCTGCCCGCGGACTCCACGATCACGACGCGCTCCGGCGGCCACCAGGTCACGGAGGTCACGCTCACGATGATGGCCCGCCGGGTCCGGATGGGGTACGAGGACGAGCTGCAGGGCCCGCTCGGCAGGCCCGCCGGCGAGATCGAGCTCGCCGAGGACCAGGAGCAGGAGGAGGAGGTGGCGGGTGGCGGTGACCGCGACTGAGCGGCTGGAGACCGCAGGCAACGTGATCCGGCGGATTCACCGGTTCAGGGACGCCCTGGGATTCCAGGGCCTGAACCCGGCCGAGCTGCGGGCCGCGCTGATCATCACCGAGGAGGAGGCGCTGGGCATCTGCGAACACACGACGCGCTTCAACCGGGTCAACGTCATCGAGACGAGCATGAGCCCTGAGGGGTCGTTGCGGTTCGCCATCCGCGAGGCGATGCCGCCGGAACTGGCAATCCGGCCGGGCACGCTCTGGGGCAACATGTACGGCGTGGACCTGATCATCGCGGACGACCTGGCGGACGCAGGCGCCGACCAGGAGCGCCGGGACCAGCACCGCAACCACCGGCTCGGGATTGCGAGTGCGGGAAGGTAGGTTTTCCCGCATGACTTCCTCCCTCTCCCCCGAACCCTCCACCACGGCCTCGCAGCGTGAGCACGACTGGCGCCAGCCCGTCACGTTCCCGGTCACCTCGGAACAGGCCGCGCAGGTCGCCGTCGACGGCGGGCTCGAAATCCCCGCAGGGACAGAGCTGGCACTGGCCGGGGCTATGTACTGCGCTCGGTGCCGACGCTCCTACGATGAGGCTCAGTACGATCCCTGCACCGGCTGACCCAGAGGCGGCCCGGCCGAGCCCCACCTGTGTTCACGCAGGTGGGGCTTCGTTTTTGCGGAGGAGACCTTAACCGGCGGGTTTGGTACGGTCCGCCGCTATGAGGACCCCACTCGCCCCTGGCGACCACAAGGTGGCCGCTGCCCTGTACGCCCGCGGTGCGACGCTCGCCCTGGTCGCCCGCCAGCTCCGCGTGTCCATTCCCGAGGCTCGGGCCGCGATCGTGGGCCAAGGCGTGCAGATCCGCCCGCCCGGCAACCAGCCCCGAACGTTCAACCTGGAGGTCGCGAAAGCCCGGTACGCGGCCGGGTGGACGCTCCGGGAGCTCGCGGCCGGGACGGGCCTGTCCGCCAGCCGCGTGCACATCCTGCTGCGCGACGCCGGAGTGAAGATGCGTGACCAGCGCGCCAAGCGGGCCCCGCGGCTGACCGTGGCCAGGCGGGAGGCGATCGTCACCGCTTACAAGGCGGGCGGCTCCACCGCGGCGGTGGCGCGCGACCTCCAGACGTGCTCGGCGACGGTGTCGCGGGTGGTGAAGGACGCCCGGGTGCAGGTGCGGGGCGGGCGCCGCCTGGACTGGGCGCGGATGCGCGAACTGCGCGACCTCGGGTGGACCTACAGCGCGATCGGCGCCGAGCTCGGCACGCGCGGCAGCTACGTGTGGCGGGTCCTGAACGCCGGCCAGGAGGGCGCCCAGGCGCCGGTCATGGCCGATGCGACGTAAGCCGCCCTTTCTGCTTTGCTCCTCCGCGACACACCGCCGGGGATGAGCACAGGGGGAGACGGCAGTGGCAGGACCGACGCGTAAACCACGAGCCGCGGCTGAGGCCCCGGCGCCGACCGTCGCGGAGACTGAGCCGGTGCCGGCCGCTGCGGTGACCGAGGCGCAGAGCGCGCCGGTTGCCACGGAGCCCGTTTCGACCGTGCCGGCCGAGGTCGCGCCGGACGTCGACCAGGGGGCCGCGCCGACCGACCCGCCGGTGTCCGCCTCCTCTCCGCTGACTCCTCCGGCCCGTCCGGAGCCGCCGGTTCCAGACCCTGGCCCGGCGCCGGAGATCCGCAGCCTGCCCACGCCCGGCTCGGTGATCGTGGACCTGCGCTGGCCCGGCGGCATCCCGGCCGACCCCGAGCAGCTGTTCGATGACCCGGGCCCGCACATGACGACGGTGACGGTCTCCCAGACGATCATCCGCCTGCAGTACCTGCCGGGCGCCACGACGCCGGACGAGCAGCTGCTGTACCCGGCGGGCTGGCCGCTGGAGCGGGCCCACGCCGCCAAGCTGCGCGCAGATCTCGAAGAGGTCCGCGCCCAGGCGGCCGACTGAATTTCCATAGACTCGCGCGCCGCTCCTGTCGCCTGACGGGGGCCGTGGCCACCCCGAGGCCGGGGTGTTGTCAGTGGGGGGAGCACCCCGGCTGGGATGGCCACGAAGGCACAGATGCCAGGGGCGGCGCGCGGAAAGCCCCGGGGGGCTTGAGCAGGCGGGCTCACAATGCCCGGCCCAGGAGTGCGGCATGACGCGGGGGCCCAGGCCCGCACTCCCGGGAGCCGTAACGGCCGCCTGGCTCAAGCCCCCCGGTTCTCGTTTCCCCTTCGGTCGTGGGAGGTCATGGTGCTGGTGACGGCGGAGCAGGTCGCGGTCCGCGCGGGCCTGACGGAGGCGCTGAACGCGAGCGCCCGCACAGCGATCGAGGAAGCCCTCAACGACGCCTACGCCGAGGCGGCGTCCTACCTGTCCCGCTCCCCCGTCCCGGAGACGTTCACCGAGCGTGGGGTGCGGGTCGGAGCGGACGGCACCTACCTGCTGGCCGAAGACCCGGTGATCGAAGTGCTGGAGGCCGAGGCGGAGAACACCGTGGCGCCGTCCCCGATGGGGTGGACGTACGCCACCTACCGGGTGACCTACCGGGCGGGCCTGGACCCGGACACCGACCCGGTGTACCGGCGAGCCCTGGCCCGGTACGTCGCGTGGGCGGCCGCGGGCAACCCGATGGTGCGGCGCCTGGCCCAGGGCGTGACCGGCGCCCGGCTGATCAAGAGCGTGAACGTTCCCGGCCAGGGCGTGACGTACGAGGAGGCCGGCGGGGCGCCCGGGTCGAAGACGGCCGGCGCGACCCCGACGCTCGAGGACCTCGACGGCTGGCGGCGCCTGGTCGTCTCCCAGCGGGCCGGGATGGCGCCGCACCCGCTGCAGACGGGGCAGATATGGCAGTTGTAGCGGCCAACATCCCGCTGGGCGCCCGCCACCGCACCCAGGGCGTGGACGGGCACGGCACCCCGACCGCCGGGACGCTGGGACCGCTGGAAGGCCCATGGCCCGGCCGTATCGTCTCCCGGCCCGCCGTGGACGGCGACCTGGAGACCGGGCCCGGGGTGTGGGAGCTGGCGGTGGACGAGGCGACGTGGCCGCTGGCGGCCGGCGACGAGATCGTCGAGCCGGGCGGCCGCGCCTGGACGGTCGTCAAGGCCGAGCACTACCCGTCCGACTTCGACGCGTCGATCTCCTACGTCAGCGTCGAGGGAGTCCTGGTCGAGGACTGAGGGGCCCTCCCCCGCAGATGTTCGGCTGCCCGGCCGATAGCCCGGCGGCACAGGGGCGGAGCCGTTTCGTCGGCGAAACGGTGAGCGTCGGATGCGTGTCGGATGAGCGCCACTCCTCCCTAACGCATCTCCGGGGCTGCCATCATCGGTTTCGTACCGCAGCCCCAGGACGAAAGTTGTTCCTCATGACCCTCACATGTCCCCGCGGCGCCCGGACAGGCGCCACCCCTGCCTCCCCTGACCGTTTCGCCGGCGAAACGCTGAGCGCCCCGGCCGCCCTTCTCCCCCGCCTGGAGGTCACCGATGCCGATCGGTAGGCCCGGTTCCCCGAGCCGGGACCGTACTGCCGCCAGCCCGCAGGCGAACAAGGCGTTGGGTATCAACGCCTCGCTGGTCACCGCGGACGGGTCCCGGTTCCCCGCCAAGCTCAGCGAGATCGCGCCGAGCCCGCGCAACGTCCGCGAGAAGTGGGAGTGGGAGGAGACGGAGTTCCAGGAGTTCGCCGCGAACCTCAAGGAGGTCGGGCAGGTCCAAGACGGCGTGGTCGCCTCCGTCGAGGTGTACCTCGGGAAGTGGCCAGGCGACGCGGGCGCGTTCGGCCCGGAGACCCGGTGGGTGCTGATCGCAGGAGAGCGGCGCTTCCGCGCGGCCGTCGCCAACGGCGACGAGGACATGCCCGTCGTCCTGCGCAACGAGATGGTCCTCAAGGGCGACCGTGCGCTGCTGTCGGAGAACCAGTGGCGGCGCAGTTTCAGCCCCCTCCAGGAAGGACAGCTCTACGCGCGGATCCGCGCAGAGGAGGGGCTGTCGTACGCGCAGATCGCCGCCGAGCTCGGCCGGTCGAACCCTGGCGCGACCAAGGCGGAGATCTCCAAGCGGGTCCGCCTGTATGAGGACTTCCCCGAAGGGGAGGCCCGGCGGGACATCCACCGCGGCCGGCTCGGCGTGGAGCCCGCCTACCACCTGCTGACGCAGCTCGGCGATCCGCAGATGATCGAGCAGGCGTACGCGCTGATGGGCGCCGAAGGGCTCACGGCCCGCCGCGCGGTCGAGCGCCTCACCGGGACAGGGGGCGTTTCGTCGGCGAAACGCTCACCGGAGCCTGCGGCGGATCCGGGCAGCACCCCCGAGACGGCGGAGGGCGTTTCGTCGGCGAAACGGTCCGAAGCCGAGGACCCCACCGCAGGAGAGCCGACTGTTTCGTCGGCGAAACGGTCGCCGGAGCCTGCGGCGGATCCGGGCAGCGGCCCGCAGGGAAGCGTGGCCGCGGAACCGGGCAGCACCCCCGAGACGGCGGAGGGCGTTTCGCCGGCGAAACGCCGCCGGAGCAATCACGAGACCGTCGCCCGTCTCAAGGCAGGGCAGCGGCTCCTGACAGCGCGCGTGTACAAAACCCCCGACGACGTCACGCTGCGCCTGGCGCAGACGCTGATCGTGGACGCGAACAAGCAATACCTGTCCGTCGCCGCCACCCTCCTCGGGTTCGACGCTGAGGACCAGCAGCTCGCCAGCGGGCCCCGGCCTGCTTTCCTCGCCTACCTGTCGGCGTCCGAGGACGACACGTTCCTGGTGCGCGTAGCCGACGCCGTCGCCCTGGCGGCCGTGGAGCTCGACTACCGCGACGCCGATTCGCGGGCGTGGGACGAGCGCCACGCCGACTACCTCCGGCAGCTCCAGGAGCACGCCGACTACCAGCCCACCACCGCCGAAACAGAGTTCCTCTCCTCCCCCGGAGTACGTCATGAGTAGCAGGAGATACCCCAACGGCCCTCTGGTCATCGGGTGGGCGAACGAGGGCGGCGGGACCCGCAAGACCAGTGACACGGTCAACACGGCGGTCGCTCTGGCCCGCATGGGATACGAGGTCGCCGTGCTGGACGCCGACCAGACGATGGCGGCCTCCGGCTACCTCGGGTACGGCGTCACGAAGAAGAAGGACAACCCCGAGCGGGCCGCCGAGGTCTACACGCGTCTGGCGACGATGACGAGTGTCTACCAGGTGCTGCTGGGGGACGCGAAGCTGCTGGAGGCAATGGTCCCGGCGCGGACCCGGATCGACAACGGCGCCGAGGTGCTCGGCGACGACGACGACTCCTTCGCGATCATCCCGAACCTTCGGCTGGTGCTCGGCTCCCGGGAGATGGCCCAAGCCTCCGAAGACCTTCGGTCGGTGCGTAAACCGCTGGCGAACAATGACTGGCTGAGGCGCGCGGTCTACGAGCTGCCGCCCGGGGAGCTCGACATCTTGTGCGTCGATTTCCGGGGCACCTTCGACACGCTCGAAAATACGCTCCTGGCCGCCTGCGACTACGTGATCGGCGCGGTGAAGCCCGACGTCAAGGACGAGGACACGCTGGAGCTGCTGCGCGCGGTCATCGCGGGCGCGCAGGAGGCGTTCAAGTTCAGTGGCGGCGCCGCGGACATGCGGCACATCATGATCAACGGTGTGATGCCGAAGAACCGGGGCCGGTACTACGAGGACATCGTCACCGGCCTGGAGGACTACTACGGCGACATGGTCCTGCCGATGATCAGCGAGAACGTGAACGTCGCCTCCAGCGTCGAGGCCCAAGAACCCGTTCACTTCTGGCTCGGCCCGGAGTCCAAGCCCGCCAAGGAGTTCGACGCAGCCGCCAGAGCGCTGGACATGCTGCCGGCGCTGAATCGCTAGACGGGGGTGGTGATCTTCGGGGGCGTTTCGTCGGCGAAACGCCCCCGAACCGTTTCGCCGACGAAACGGTGCCTGCCCCTGCGGCCGGTGCCGTACGGCCCCCCGTGAGCATTCCAGCCGCGCCGAGGGCACCCTCTCAGGCGTGGCAGACGATCTCCACGACGGACGCCCACCGCGGCCGGCCATCCGCCTCAGGGGAGGGCCCGCCGCCGACGCGGGAGAAGACGTCGTTGATGACGACCCCGCCCGGCGGGGTGGGCTGCTTGGGCAGCTCGGCGAGCTCGCTGACCGCGACGTACAGGATGTGGCGCAGCTGCTCCTCGCCGACCGGCGCCTCCACCGAGTCCAGGGCTTCCAGCCGCAGCCAGACCCGGGACACCCCGGTGGTCAGGTCGTCGGATCCGCCCGGGGTGGCCCGTACCCGCAGCCGCGGGTACGGAGGGATGTGCTTGGCGCCGACCCGGCCCGTTCCACCCAGTGCGCTCGCCAGGACGGTGCTGGCGTTCAGGCGGGCCAGAGCGGTCGGGATCGGGTCGGCGCCGACGATGCGGTTCATCAGGCCTTGGGAACGGCCGGGGTCTTGGCCTTGACGGTGGTGAGCGCGGTGTGCACGGTCGCGATCTTGTTGGGGTCGGCGCCCTTGACGTAGCCGACCGCGACCAGGCGCATCGCGTCGCGGCGCAGCATGGTCACCTGCTCGCCTACGGCGTGGGTGCGGGCCTCCAGGCCGAGCTCCTCGCTGTCCTTGGTGCCGAGCGGGTTGGCCAGGGTGAAAGAGACGTAGTCGCCGGTGGACATGGGTTCCCCTCGTTGGATGCGTGTTTGCGGGGACATGGTGGCGGTTTGCCGAGTTAACGTCCCGTCGACCGCCCCCGGGCGCGAGCGGCGGCGGCGCGGACGGCGCCGGCGGCCCAGCCGCCGCCTCGGTCGGCGAGCTCGGACTCGGCCACCCGGGGGAAGGTCACCCGGGTACGGGCAGTGACCCGGGTACCGGTCACCTTGGCCGCGGTGGTGGCCACGGTCGCGGCGATCGCGCCGGGCGCGGGCATGCTCTTGCACCGGCAGTCGGCGGCCTGGTGCTCGGGCAGGTCGGGGTCGCGGGGCCGGTCGGCGAGGTCCCAGCCGCCGGGGACGCGCTTCCAGCCCCCTGCCGCATTGACCGCCTTACCGTCCGCCCCCCGCCCCTTGCGGACGTAGACCATGCGGTCCAGCCGGTAGGGCACGTTGGCGGGGACGGCCTGGGTGTGCGCGGCGGCGTGGGAGGGGCGGGCGCCGGGCTGGGCGTGCCAGGTCTTGCCGTCCGGCGCGTCCTGGCGGGTCTGGTCGGCGAGGTCGTCGTTGACGGCGTCGACCACGCGCGCCACCTTTGCGGCGATCTGCTTGGCCAGGCTGGAGCGGATACGGGATCGAGATCGGGTCGCCATGACCGGGCACGGTAGCCCGGCGGCCGGTTTGCGTCCCGGCGCGACGTTAGCTCCGGTTTACGGCATGGTCCGCACCCGTGGACACCGATTCGCGGCGCAGCCCCGTTGATGGGGAGCTGATCAAACGCCTGTACCTCGAGGGCCTGTCGGTCCGGCAGATCGCTGCCCAGACTCCATGGGGTCCGGGCGCGGTGCACAAGTCGCTGATCCGCGAACGGGTGCCCCGGCGGCTGGGGCGCGGGGGCGGGCAGCGCATCCCGGCGGCGGTGCGCCAGCAGGTGCTGCAGGCGTACAAGGAGGGGGAGCTGGTGGCCGACATCGCGACCCGCCTGAAAGTGTCGCGGCAATCGGTGTCGCTGATCGCGATGGACGCCGGGCTGGCCTCACGGCCGCGGGGCGGGCGCCGGGAGCTGGACGTGTGGCAGGTCGCGGTGCTGGCCTCCCAGGAGATGAGCGTCACGCAGGTCGCCGAGCAGGTGGGGTTCTCGCATGGGCATGTGCGCCGGGAGATGCGCCAGCTCGGGTTCGTCCGCGAGGAGCTGCCGGAGCTGCCCGCCGCCGAGGAGCTGCGGGCCATGTTCGCGCGGGTCGGTTCGGTGCGGGGGGTGGCCCGGGAGTTGGGCTGCTCGGCCGACCGGGCGAAGGGCGCGCTGGAGCGGGCGGGAGTTCAGGTACCGACGAGGGCCCGCAGGGAGGTGAATCTCGCCGCGTAGGGCCGGACATCACGAAGGGGGGGCCCCCCGGCCGCCGGGGGCGCGTGGGGGTTTTTTGGGGGGGGGAGTGCACGCCGCGGGCGGGGGGCGCGGGGAGCAGGGCGGGGGGTTTGAACCGGGGGGGGGT